>JAJYCH010000116.1 GCA_021778575.1 Planctomycetota bacterium | reverse complement strand
GGGTCGAAACGGTCCCCCGTCCCGAGAAGGTCGAGGCGTTCAGCTCGTGCTCGGCATAAAGGACCAGAGAGAGGTCGAACGCCTTCCGCATCGCCTCGGACGGGACCTCGCCATGGACCATGTAGAGGAAGTTGGCGGGGAAGTCGAGATCCGCCCGTGGGGGGATCGGTTCGAGTCCCTTGCTGATCCGCTCGCGAGCGGCGACGGCCGTCGGCATCTGGGCGAGCATCCGCTCGGCCTTCCGGACGTTGGCGGCATGATCGGTGGGCGAGGCGTCGACCTCGGGGTCGAAATGGGCCAGGACACTGACCGACGTCCGGAGGACATCCATCGGGTGGTTGCCCGAGGGGATCTGGCGCAGCAGCGAGACCAGAGGCGCCGGCAAACTCTCGGTCGCCTTGATCCGACCGGCGAAGGCGTCGAGATCAGCGGTCTTGGGCAGATCGCCATGAAGCAGCAGGTAGGCCGCTTCCAGGTAGGTGACCTTCTCGGCCAGATCCTCGATCGTGTAGCCGCGATACTCCAGCCCGCCCGCACCTTGCTTCCCCTCGACGTTGGAGATCGCCGTCTCGTTCGCGATCACTCCTTCCAGGCCGGGGTAATAAACATCTTCCGACGCAGTGCTCATGGCGGACTCCGCTCCAACGATGGTGAGCAAAACCAAGGGACACGACCAGCGAAGCCGGACGGGACTTTCCCGTTGAACACTAACCGACATCGGAGCTTGGGTCAAAATGAGACCGGCCGATTCCGGTCGGAACGACCCTTCGTCTTTCGCAATATCAGTGTAAGCGAACCACGGACCAGCTTCCAGAACCCGGACGGTAAACCAGAAGCGGACAGGCGAGGGTCGCCCCCCGGAAACGCGGAAAGGGGCCAGACCCGGCCTTTCGGCAAGTCTGGCCCCTCTCTAAAAACACGCCCCCCCAGGCTCCCACCCCCAAGGTGAGTTGTCTACGCCTTCCGCCCAGATTGCGCAGACGGCCTGAAGGGGACGTTTGCTCGTGGCTCGTCAGAGTGGTCAGATCACTCCTCACGAGACTGTTCTAGGCGTTCAAATCGAATTGAAAAGGGAGTCCGACGAATTTTTTTCGCGGTTTTCTGTCCGGCCCGATTTACCGGTCCGGCTTGACCCGAGACACGGCATAGCGCCCTTCGACCCGGAGCCGGATCAGCGGGCTATCCAGGTCGGGAACCGGCCGATGGGCTGCGGTCAGAACGTGGTCCGCCCCTTGCGAACGGGCGAGTCGGGCGAGTTCACGATCGGTCATCCGGCCGTAACCGGCTTCGAGCCCGTGCCGGTCGGCAAGGTACGCCCGGGCGAATTCGGCCGACTCGCCCGTGAATCCAACGTGGTCGCGAAACCGGCTCGACCAGTCGGCCAGCCCTTCGGCGTGATAGGGGCTGCCGGCCCGATTGAAGGCCAGGGCCCGGCGCGACCAGAGGCGAAACGTCTTGGGGCCGGGCGGACCAATGAACCGGCTTGAGGTGGGAGTGTTCTCGCGAGCCCAGACGGCCAGGCGTTCCAGGTCATCGACCGGAACCTCGGCAAACCGGCAACGCTCGACCAGCGCCGACGACCAGCCTCGGGCTCCCGGATCGCGCATCACCATTCCGACAACCAGCGAGGCGGCCGGAACCGCCCAGCTCAGTCCGACCACCAGGGCCACCCGACGGGCTGGCCAGGCAATGGCGCGACGACCGTTGAGAACCTGAAACAAGGCCAGGCCAACCAGCCCGGCAATCAGCCCCAGATGCCCCGATTCGGTGTCGCGACGCGCCAGAAAAACCAGTCCCAGGCCAAGAACCGTCAGGCCGAGCCGGCGAACGGCTCGGGCCGACCAGCCGGCGTGATCGGCCATCGCCAGGGTCAGGTCGACCACCGTCGCCACGACGAGCATCCAGTCGCCACCGAGCCCGACGCCGATCAGAACGGCTCGCCCCCGGCTGGTCAGGTCGCGACGCCCCCAGAGCGTGACCACCCGGCCGGCGACGGCCACCAGCGCGAGCCCTCGGGCGAGAGTCGCCATCCGGAACGGCTGAAAGATCGTGACCCGGAGGTCGCCGACCACCTCGACCGCCAGTTCCGCCAGCGCCAGGCTGGCCAGGTTCACGCCGATCAGCCAGGCCAGCCGGACCCGAGCCACCGGCCAGGGACGACTGGCGGAACCGAGTGCCAGAATCGCCAGGATCGGGTAGCAAGCCCAGGCCAGCCACTGCGGAGTTCGCCAGGTCGAGGGGAGCATGTGCTGCGGCCCCTGGATCTGAACCGCGAGGAGCCGGAACTCCTCGACCGGTAACCCTTTCAGGAGCTGGCCACTCTGTCCCAGCATCAGCCAGACGCCCGGAACAAGGGCGACGGCAAGAGCCAGAACCGCCCGGATCATCGCCGGTGGGCTCACGCCCGTTTTGAGCGACGCCAACGACCAGGCGACCCACGCCGTCGCCAGTGTCAGGGCAAGCTGGAGCCCGACCGAGGGGTGAACCAGCGTGGCCAGCCCCAGGGCGACCGCGCCCTTGGCCCAGCCTCGCGGCGAGCTGTCCACCGCCCAGGCGATTGCCAGCCATCCCAGCGCAAAGCCGATCAGGCGGTCGAGAAGCGTCGACTCGAACAGGTGGTTCGTGCCGATATTCCCCGCCTTGGCCAGCAGGACCAGAATCACCGCCGCCAGCCCGACCTGACCGCCCTGCTCCGGCCAGACCGAGCGAGTGAGCCGGTCGATCCCTCGAATCGTCAGCGCCAGGGTGATCGCGAAAAGACCCAGGAGCGCCGAGGCGATCCCGAACGGTCGGCTGGCCAGATTGAGCAACGCCAGGTAACCCCGGTGAGGGTTGAACTGGTCGAACGCCCGGACGAAGGAGTCGGTGGCGAAGGTCGCCGGGTCGAGCTGATGGATCAGGAGCGGCAGACGATAGGCCTGGTCGCCATCGAACGAATGATAGCCTCGGAGGGTCAGATAGAGGCCGACAACCACGAAAAACCCCGCCCTGAGCGGAAAGCTTGGGGCGGTGGGGGTGGTCTGATCCGGACGAACGACGGGGTCCCGTCGGGGCCTGGTTGTGGGTTCGCGGGATGCGGTCGCCATTGTGATCCTCCCGGCCTCGAAATCAGGCCGGGCGGAGTCTGACGAGAGCCGTGCGATCGGTCAACCGCGATTCGCGCCGATCGATCAAGGGCGGTTGAGCTTACGGAGTTCTTCGTCGAACTTCTCGGTAAAGTCGGCCGCCCTGGGGTCGAGAGTGGGAAGGTCGAGCCGGGGCGGCCGGGTGGCGTTCGCTTCGACCGGGAGCGTGCCGATTTCCAGCGAAGGCCGACCTTCGGGGACACTCGGGTCGGCGATCCCCATCTGACGGACCTGGGCGACGAAGTGCTGGACCGGGGCCGCCGTCCAGATCTTCTCGGACGGGTGATACTGCTCGTTCCAGCTCAGGACGGTCGAGGCGTTGGTCATGTCGGTGGCCCAGTTCGTCTGCTTGATCCAGGTCAACGCGTACTTGTCGATCGAGGCGACGAGGAACGCGGCGACGATCGCCGACTTGCCACCAGCGAGCAAAAGTCCGGCGAACTGGTCGGCCCGGTTCGGCTCAGGCTCGCCGTAAGGTCGTTTGCGATAGAGCTTCACGGCCACCGAGGCCGCGCCGACCATCACGATGTAACCCAGCACCGCCGCCGACCACCAGAGCATCCGGTCGAGCAGATTCTGGGGAATGTTGGTCAGGTAAGGCAGGACGTAAGGCCGTGCGTAATCGCGGATGGGGTCAGCCGCGTAGACGCAACCCACAAGTCCGCCGAGCTTGATCGCCTGGGTGACAAACCCGCGAAACCAGCCGCGAATGGCCCCCAGCAACACCATGATCCCGAGCGCGATGTCCAACCCCATGGTTCTGAGCCCCCTCCGGTCGCCAGTCCTGGTGCCTAATCAGTGATTCGCCGGTCGAGGTCCGTTGTTGACCCGAATTCAGCGAGGTGTATCAGTTTCTTCGGCGGGCGATTCACGGGACTTGAGGAAAAGCAGGAAAAATCGTGAAGCGGTGAATCCGGGGAGGGTCCGCCAACGAATTCCAGCCTCTGCCAGAGCCGCAAACCCAGGCCGTGCAGAATTTTGGTGAGAGCCAGAAAGACCGCTGATGCCGATGATTGAGGCTCATTCGACGGTATTGAAGCTTGCCCCCTCCCCCGCGCGATCGCTGACCGTCTGAAATGGCCGGAGGCTTGAAGAAAATCCGACAAATTTCCCATTGACGTGTCGGGTGGAAACCTCGGTTCCCGAATCTAGGGATAGAGCGGTCTGAATGTCAGGCCGAATCCAAGGAAACCGGACGTCCCGATTTCATGGAGGAAACGGATGCTCGTCTTGAGTCGCAAACAGTTCGAGGGGATCCAGATCGGACCGGATATCCGGATCAAGATCGTCAAGGTCGATCGCAATCAGGTCCGGATCGGTATTGAGGCCCCGCACGACGTGATGATCATTCGCGACGAGCTGGTCAACGACCCCGAGGCTCACGAAGCCCGGACGGCCTGGGAACAATCCGAACCAAACGGCTGAGCCGCATCGGGCCGAAATCCGCTCGGCCTTGCGCTCGAGCCCCCTCGGGCCGACAAGAGTGCACGCCCCTTTCGCCGCTCCCTCGATGATCGAGATGGACGGGCGGGTCGGGCACACTTGCCGGCCCTTCGAGTGTGACCTGACCAATCAATCAAGCCACCGGGGACCGACCGAGGGAAACTCCCTCGGTCGGTCCCCGGTCGTTTTCGTCCCGAGATCCAGGGCCGAGACCCGGAATCACATCGGTCCGGCGGGAGTTCCGGCTCCGGCGGAATCCTCTTCGGTGTTACCGCCCTGGAAGAGAAGCTTCGCCTTCGCACCGGCGGCGAACGACTCCAGACAGAGGTCGATCTTCGAGCTGATCGGATTCTTCAGCTTGTTGTTGTAGACGAAGACCAGGGCGACCTCGTAAATGTCTTGCTTGTAGAGATAAACCTTTACCTCGTTGTCGCCCGTGGCGAAGATCAGACGCTTGAAGCGGTTGCCTTTCTTGACCTCCTCGACAAACTTGGGGGTCAAGAGCGCGTCGGGGGAGCCGAAGACACTTGCGAGGACGGTCAGGACGTCGGCGTCGAAGGCCCCTCGGGCGGTCGGCGGCGGGGGCGGCGGTGCCCCTTTGGTCGGGGTCGCTTTCTTCGGCCGCTTGACCCGGGCCAGCACGTGCAGGCTGGCGTCGGTCTTCTCGTTGAACGAGGCATCAAGGTCGAACTGCCCTTCACCGACGGGAAGCTGGCCGGTCTTGGCGTAAACTTCATCCTTCGGCGGACGGACATAGATATCCAGATCGGTAAACTTCTTCTCGGTGGGAGCGTCCATCAGGTTTTTCTTGAGACGCTGGTCGTACTTCATCTTGTCCAGCGTCTTGGTCATCCGTTCTTCATAATGCTTCTTGCCGCAGCCGATCGCGGTGATCAGCGACGCCGACAGGATCATCAGCCAGACCCGACGCATGAGATACCTCTTGATGACCGAGGCGGAAACCGAATCCCTTCGAACGAAGGGAAATCACGGAGCAGGCCGCAGACCGTCCAAGAACTGACTTGGCCGGACACTCTCAATCGATTAATGTCCATCGGAAGATTCGCCTTGTCAAGCGGCCTCCGGGCTGGACCGGCCGGGAACCTTGGGCTGCCGCGATCCGTGCCGTTTTTGTGAGGTTCAACCGATGGGAGTGGTCCAGATTGTCGCCCTGGTCAAACCGTTCCGGGCCGGCGCGGTCCTGTCGGCGCTCGACTCCAGTGAGATCGAGATCCTCGGCGGTTCGGTCCGCGAGGCGATGGGATATGGCCGCCAGAAAAACCGGCTCCATCGTTACCTTGGCAGCGAATACAACGATTCATTCTTGCCCAAGGTCGAGCTGACCTTGTTCGTCCGCGACGAGGATCTCGCCGCCACCGTGCGGACCATCGTCAGCCAGGCCCGGACGGGCCGGATGGGGGACGGCAAGATCATGGTCACCCCATGCCTGGGGGAATTCATCTCGTGGTGAAGCCAGGTTTCCCGTCCCGGTTCGGTAGGCCCGTTAATGGGGCGTGCTGATCCAGTAGACCCGATGAAAGGTCGGCATTGAGGAACCGCGTTCGGGTTCGAGTTCGACCAGGATCGTCGGCGGGTTGGCCGACGGATTCTCCGATCGGAGCAGGCCAAACTTGCCGCAGTGCTGGAACCAGCGGACGATCGGATTGCCGTCGATCACGGCCACGACCAGCTTCTCATGAAGCGTGGTGGAGACCGATTCAGCCTCGCCATAGCTGACGTGCGCCCCCTCGGCGACGATCGGGAACATGGCGTCGTCGGCAACCCTCAATGTCTGAAAATTCCGACGAACCTGCCGGCTGAATTCGTGGGCAGGTTCTTCGGCAGGATCAGCCAGGTCGGTTTCGAGCGTCCAACGCTCGGGGGCCGGCGATGTGGACGGCTCCAGTCCGGCAGCCGAAGCGGAGACGACTTTTTTCGCCAGGATTGGCTGTCCGTTCGAAAAATCGAGTCGGTTCTGGTGCGTATCTTCAAGCCGGTCGAGCGCGATCCGAAGCAGATCCTTGACCGGAGTCTGGGCCAGGCTGGAATCATCCAGGCTCCGATAACCGGATCGCGGCGGATTCCGAAATTTGGATCCCTCACCCCGAAGCAACCAGATTGGCTCGACCGAGGTTAACTCGACAACCCGAAGAATGATCTCGGCGGGAACGGTCACCCCGTTCTCGTAGTTGTACCATGTCCGAACCGGTATCCCTAGTTCCCTGGCCTGATCGGGTCCGCCTCGCTCGCCGTAGAATTCGGTTCGCAAGGTTCGGAGTCGCTCAGATAATCCGTTCTTGATCCGGACCGCATCCGGAGCATTCTTGCGTCGAGCCATGGTCTCTTCTCGAAAAAATCCGGGAAGCCGCTCCCGGCAGTGTCGGAACGACAAGAGTCCCCAAAGAGTCCCCAAACGAGACTCACATCCGGTAAACTCACGTTTCTCATTTCTATCCTATGCTATTTTTAGCCACGCGCATCCCTAACGACCAGGTTTTTTTTGTGTGAGATGAGTTTGAAATCGACCACATGTTGAGTTGGCACAACAAATCGAGCCGAAACGATACGCCTACATGGCGAATCGTTCCGGCTCTCAAGGTTGACTTCGCATTTTTCGAACGATTCTTTTTACGGGTCAATCGTCGTCGTCGATCTTCAAGTCGAGCAGGAAGTCGGCGATGGCGTCGTCGGCGATCGGCTCGTCGGTGGTGGGCATGTCGGCGGCCGGATCGGGCACCTTCGCGGCTGGTGGCGCGACCTTGGCGCCCGGCTTGACGGCGACGGTCTTTTCCTCCGAAGCCGACGCTGGTTCCTCGTCGAAATCGATCTCGAATTCGTCCGAAGCATCACCCGGAGTGACCGTCGGGATCGGCACGGCCGTGTCGCCCGGTCTCGGCGCGGGAGCCGACGGAGCCGCCTTGGCCGCGACCGCCTGGCCGATCTTCTCGACCCGGAGCTTGACCGGTCCGACGGTCAGTTCATCCCCCGGTTCGAGAACGCGCTGGCCCTCGATCTTCTTGCCATTGAGCAGCGTACCGTTCGCGCTGCCCAGATCCTTGACCAGGAGCATCCCATTCTTCTCGAAAAACTGACAGTGGCGGCGGCTGACCTCCGACGACTTGATCCGGAGCTGACAATCGTCGTGGCGGCCGGCCGTGGTCACGCCGTCGCCGAGTTTCAAGGCGGTCGTGGCGCTCCGGCCACGGAGGACGACGAGCTGGAAATCCATGGCGATCCGGTCCTGATTCGATGGGACGCACACGAGAACGAAAACCGGGCGAAGACCCGAGGGCAAGACGCCACTATTCCAAGCTATCGCGTCGGTTCGGTTCTCGCAATGCCGGTCCGTCCGAGACGCTTGACGCCTTCCGGCCGGACGGGTTAAGGTGAACCCGCCGTTCAGGCTGCGTGTCGGCCTGATTGGCGAATTTCTCGATCCCACCCATCCCGCGGCTGAACCAGCGACGACCATGCTCAAACGGACGAAGACCTGCGGCGAGTTGACCAAAGACAACGTCGGCCAGGAGGTCATCCTCAACGGCTGGGTCGATACCCGCCGCGACCACGGCGGCCTGATCTTCATCGATCTCCGCGACCGCTACGGTCTGACCCAGGTCGTCTTCGAACCGGGCGCCGACGGGACCGATTCGCCGATGCTCAAAGCCGCCGAACTCCGGAACGAGCACGTCATCGGCGTCAAAGGGGTTGTCGCCCCCCGGCTGGTCGGCAAGGAAAACCCCAAGCTCAAGACCGGCGCGATCGAGGTCAGGGCAACCGTCCTCGAAGTCTTCAACGCTGCCCCCACGCCCCCCTTCGAGGTCAACGGCGCGTCCGAGGCCAACGAGGAACTCCGGCTCCAGTACCGCTATCTCGACCTCCGACGTCCGGCGATGCAAGAGATCTTCATCCTCCGTCACAAGATGACGCAGTTGATGCGGAACACGATGTCGGGCCTCGGCTTCCTCGAAGTCGAAACCCCCATCCTCGGCCGGAGCACACCCGAAGGGGCACGCGACTTCCTCGTTCCCAGCCGGGTCCACCCGTCGCACTTCTACGCGCTGCCGCAGTCGCCCCAGCTCTACAAGCAAGTGCTGATGGTCGCCGGGTTCGACCGCTACTTCCAGGTCGCCCGCTGCTTCCGCGATGAAGACCTCCGCTCGAACCGACAGCCCGAGTTTACCCAGCTTGACGTCGAGATGTCGTTCGTCGAGGACGAGGATGTCATCGGCACGATGGAGAACCTGGTCGTCTCGCTGGCCCGGGAATTCACCGGCGAAACCCTGACGCTGCCCCTCCTCCGGGTCGACTACGCCGATTCAATGGAACGCTTCGGCAACGACCGGCCCGACCTCCGCTACGGCATGGAGCTGAAGGACGTCGCCGACATTGCCGCCGAGACCGGATTCAAGGTTTTCGAGATCGCCGCCTCCGCCGGACACCGGATTCGCGGGATCTGCGTTCCGGGTGGCGGCGAAGCCTACAGTCGGAAGGATCTCGACGGCCTGACCGAATACGCCAAGACCTTCGGCGCCGGCGGCCTGGTCTGGCTGAAAGTCGAGGCCGAGGCGTTCGCCGGCTCGCACGCGAAGTTCTTCCCGCCCGAGACCCAGACCAAGCTTCGCGACCGATTCGAGGCGAAAGCTGGCGACCTGATCCTGATCGTCGCCGACACTCAGGCCGTTTCCAGCCAGGCGCTGTCGAACCTCCGGATTCGCCTGGCGGCCGAGCGCAAGCTCTATGATCCCAAGAGTTACCATTATTCCTGGGTCGTCCGGTTCCCGCTCCTGCACTGGGACGCCGAGGAAAATCGCTACGCCGCCGAGCACCACCCGTTCACGATGCCCCTGGCCGAGGATCTGCACCTCCTGGCGACCGATCCGGCGAAGGTCCGGGCTCAGGC
>JAJYCH010000115.1 GCA_021778575.1 Planctomycetota bacterium | reverse complement strand
TCTTGCTCGCCCAGGTTCAGGAACGGCGGAACCGGACGCTCGTCTCGCGGAACGCCGGCTCGGCCGAGGATCTCGACAAGGCCGAGGCGGAGCGGAGGCGCTGGGAATCGCAGATAGAGGCCGATCGAGCCAATCTCGCCCAGGCAAAGGCGGATTACGAGGTCGGAATCGCCTCGGCCCGAGCACAGGTTTCGGCCTCCCGGGCTGCGGTCCGCGATGCCGAGTTGAACCTGGGCTATTGCCGGATGTACGCCCCGCTCGATGGTCGGATCGGCGAGTCCCGGATCGATGTCGGCAACCTGGTCGGGCCGGACTCGTCCGGCGGTGGCGGCATGACCGAGCTGGCCACGATTCAGCAGCTCGACCCGATGGGCGTCGAGCTCCGGCTGAGCTCACGCGACCTCGACCGGACCACGACCTTGATCGAGGGGGGCCTCGCCGTGCATCTGTTCCGTCCCGGCCGATCGGGTCCGCTGGAACATCCCTACGAGGGCCAATGCTTCTTCATCGACAACATGGTCGACGAGACAACCTCGACCTTCCTGGCCAAGGTCCGGATTCCCAACCCTGGCGGCAAGCTTCTCCCCGGCGAGTACGTCAAGGTCCGGATTGTGGTCGACCGACTCGAGAACGCCGTCGTGGTTCCCGCCGCATCGGTCGTCGAGTCCGACTCGGGAACGATTGTGCATGTGGTGGATCAGGACGGCAAGGTCGCCATCCGGAAGGTCGTCGCCGGACAGTCCTATGAAGGATTGCGCGTGATCAGCAAGGGTCTCGACCCCGGTGTCTCGGTGATCGTCGAAGGGCTTCAGATGATTCGCCCCGGTCTGCCGGTCAAGACCGAGCCGGCCACGCTGACCCGTCGTGAAGCCGAACCGACCAAGGTGACCGCCACGGACTGAGGACTCGGAACTGAGTCCCGAGTCCTGAGTCCCAAGTCCTGAGTCCCGAGTCCCGAGTCCTGAGTCCTGAGTCCTGAGTCCTGGGAGCCCTTGACGATCATGGTCGACTTTTTCATCCGCCGGCCGATCTTCGCCACGGTCTCGGCTCTCTTGATGGTTTTGATTGGCGGGATCTGTGCGGTTGGCTTGCCGATCGCTCAGTATCCTCAGGTCGCCCCACCTCAGGTTCAGGTGACGACCACCTACACTGGAGCCGACGCCCTGAGCGTCGCCCGGACGGTGACCACGCCGATCGAGCAGCAGATCAACGGCACCAAGGGGATGATTTATTATAACTCCGACAGCACCAGCAACGGTGTGTCGAACATCGTGGCCACCTTTGATGTGGGCTACTCGCAGGACATGGCGGCGGTCGACATCCAGAATCGGGTCCAGACGGCCCAGGCTCAGCTTCCGCCCGAGGTCAAGCAATATGGCGTGTCGATCAAGAAGACGTCGACCGACATGGTCTGCGTCGTCAACCTGATCTCGCCCGATGGCCGCTATGACGCCAATTTTCTCGACAATTACGGGCAGATCTACGTCGCCGACGTCCTGAAGCGCATCAGCGGAGTCAGCGATGCCAACGTGCTCGGGCGTAAATATGCCATGCGGATCTGGATCGATCCCGACCGCCTGGCCAACATGAAGATTGCCCCGACCGAGGTCATCCAGGCCATCCAGCAGGAGAACGTCCAGGCGGCGGCCGGCAAGATCGGCGGCCGACCCATCCCCACCGGGCAGGATTTCGAGCTGCCGATCACCGTCAAAGGGCGACTGGAGAAGGCCACTGAGTTCGAGGAGATCATCGTCCGCCGGAGCGATGACGGGTCGATCGTCCGCGTCAAGGACATCGCTCGGGTCGAACTTTCGTCGGAAAATTACGAGTCGGCCAGCTACATCGACGGCAAGCCCTGCGGCGGCATTCTGATCTACCAGTACGCCGATGCCAACGCCTTGAATATCATCCACACCGTCCGCCAGGAGATGGACCAGCTGAGGCCGAGCTTCCCCGAGGGGCTCGACTACACGATCGTCTACAACACGACCGACTATGTTGATGAGAATATCAAGGAGGTTCAACACACGCTGGTCGAGTCGTTCATCCTGGTCATGATCGTGGTGTTCGTCTTCCTTCAAGGGTTCCGCGCCACGATCATTCCGATGCTGGCGATCCCGGTCTCACTGATCGCGACGTTCGCGGTGATGGCGGCGTTCGGGTTCTCGATCAACTCATTGACGCTCTGCGGCCTGGTTCTGGCCATCGGCCTGGTGGTGGACGACGCGATCATCGTGGTCGAGAACGTCGAGAAATTTCTCCATCGAGGGCTGTCGCCGCTGGAGGCGACTCGCGCCGCGATGGCCGAGATCACGACGCCGATCGTGACGATCACCCTGGTTCTGGCCGCCGTGTTCGTGCCCGTGGCGTTCATGCCGGGAATGACCGGAAAGTTGTACAACCAGTTCGCGATGACAATTGTCTTCTCGTTCGTGTTCTCGGCGTTCAACTCGCTTTCGTTCAGCCCGGCGATGGCCCGGATGTTCCTTCGCGAGAAGAAAGGGCCGACGAGGTTTTTCCTGTTCCGCTGGTTCAACGCCGGCCTGAGCTGGATCGAGAACTCGTACGACGCGGTTCTCGAATGGACCGCGCATCACTGGTGGACGATCGTCGGGCCATCGCTGGTCCTGCTCGGTCTGACCGGGTGGATGATCGCGAACCGGCCCAAGGCGTTCATCCCGACCGAGGACCAGGGTTACCTGATCTGCGTGATCCAGACCCCCGACGGGACCAGCGGCGAGAAGACCGCCGCCGTCCTGAAACGGGTCGAGGCGCTCTGCCGGGGGGTGGAAGGGGTCGAGCATACGGTGGCTCTGGAAGGTCTGAACGTCATCACCTCGACCAATCAGACCAACTGCGCGGTCCTCTTCGCCCGTCTTGAAGACTGGAGCAAGCGGAGGACCCCGGAGCTTCGGGCGTCGGGCCTGGCGAAGACCCTGCAAGGTAAAGTCGCCTCGGTCCGCGACGCCATGGTCATCGTCATTGAACCGCCGGCGATCCGAGGCCTGAGCCAGACCGGTGGTTTCGAGCTGATGGTTGAAGATCGCTCGGGCAAGGGGGTCGACGCCCTCCAGAAAGTGATCGACCGGTTTCAGGACGAGGCCCGGAAGCGGCCCGAGCTGGCCGGGGTCTTCTCGACGTTCTCGGCCCGGGTCCCCCAGTTGAAGTTTGACATCGATCGGACCAAGGCCCGACGGCTCGACGTGCCGATCTCCGACCTTTTCGCCACGATCCAGGCCAACCTGGGTGGTTATTACATCAACGACTTCGACCTTTACGGCAAGGTCTGGAAGGTGATGATCCAGGCCGAAGGGAGTGTCCGGACCAAGCCCGAGGACATCCAGAACCTCTACGTTCTGAACCGCAAGGGGGAACGAGTCCCCCTGGGCTCGCTGGGCGAGGTTCGCTACGCCCTGGGGCCGATCGACGTGCCCCACTACAACCTCTACGCTTCGGCCAAGATGAACGGCGGTCCCGCCCCTGGGTATAGCTCGGGTCAGGCTCTGGCCGCGATGAAGGAGGTCGCCGGCGAGGTCCTTCCCGATGGGTTCGGCACCGAGTGGACCGGCACGACGTTGCAGGAGGAGAAGACCGGTAATCAGGCGACCTTCATCTTTGCTCTTTCGGTCGTCTGCGTTTTCCTGTTCATGGCGGCCCTCTACGAGAGCTGGATCAGGCCCACGGTGATTATCCTGACGGTCCCGCTGGCCATGTTCGGTGCGGCGGTCGGCCTCTGGCTGTTCAACATGCCGCTCGATGTGTTCGGCCAGATTGGTCTGGTGATGCTGATCGGGTTGGAGACCAAGAACGCGATTCTGATCGTCGAGTTCGGCGTCGAGATGCGACGGGATCGCGGAATGAGTATCCTGGAGTCGGCCAAGGCCGCCTCGCGCGAGCGGCTCCGGCCGATCCTGATGACTTCGTTCGCCTTCGTGATGGGCGTCTTGCCGATGGCCAGGGCGACCGGGGCCGGGGCGTATAGCCGGAACTCGCTGGGGATCGTGATCGCGTTCGGGATCGCCGTGAGCACGATTCTCGGCCGATTCGTGATTCCGATCTATTATGTCCTGGGTGAACGGCTGATCGACCATTTCGCCCGGAGACGCGGCGAGTCGAACTCATCGGATCATTCGGTCGTAGAAGGCCGGAGCGACCAGCCCGTCACGGCCCTGGAACAGGTTCCGGTGGCGATCCACTGAATTTTGAGGATGGGGTTGAAGGTCGGATTTCCGGGCTCTAAGCTCGGAGGACGAGGGTGTCCTCCGCCCTTCATCTTTTTGTCCGAGGTGATGCCGTGTTGAGTTCCAAGCTGAGCGTCGGCATTCACATCATGACGATCTTCGCTTTGAAGCCGGGAGAAACCCTGACTTCCGAGTACGTCGCCTGTAGCGTGAACACCAACCCGGTGGTGATCCGCCGCTTGCTCGGGTCGCTTCGGGCCGGGGGCATCGTCGAATCCCGGACGGGAGTGGGAGGCGGCTGGACGCTACTCATCGACCCCGAGCGGCTCACGCTCCTCGATATCCTTCGAGCCGTCGAGCCCCAGAACGAGATCTTCGCCCTCCACCGGAGCGAGCCCAACCCCGAATGTCCGTGCGGGTTGCACATCCAGGGAGTCTTGACCGAAACCTACGCCAAGATCCAGGAAGGGATGACCCGCCAGCTCGCGGGCATCACCATTGCCTGCATCGCCGGCAAGATTCGGACCCGCTTGGACGAGCGAGGAGTCGTGCCCAGACCTTTGCCCGTGGCTTGATCGCCCCGGGATCGGAAACAGAGTCGATCGCTCCGTTTCCACCCCCACTCACTTCAGCGCGATGTCGTGCTCCGACCGCCTTCCGACGCGGCAAGTTGCTCGGTCCCGTCGGGAGTGACCCAGTCCTCACCCTGGTTTGCCTGGGCCTTCTTGCGAAGAATCTCGGTGAACCGATCGTCGGATGGCCCGATCAGGACGGGAGTCCGGACAACCTTGCCATCGACGATGAGATCAAGGGCATAGCTCTGCCCTCCCTGGTAGATGATCGAGCTGGACGGAACGGCGAAAACGTTCGAGCGATCGATGTTGATGGTCGCCGTGACGTACATTCCGGGGCGGAGGTGTCCATCCTCGTTAGGAATATCGATCTCGGTCTGAAGCGTCCGGCTACTTGGATTGAGCGAGAACCCCGACCGGACGATCTTGCCCCGACGGAAGGCCCCGGGAACGGCCTGGATTCGGATCAGACCGGTGTCGTCTTCCTTGATAAAGCTGGCGGCAAGCTCGGGAACCCCGACAAAGACCCGGACGGGGTCGGTCTGTTCGAGGACGAACAGGGCGCGACCCCCGGTTCCGCCGCCGGCCTGGAGATAATCGCCGGGGCTGACGTTTCGCTGGGTGATGACACCATCGAACGGCGCCTTGATCTCGCCGTAGTCGAGCATCACCTGCGCCTGCTTCTGCTCGGCCTCGGCCACGAGCAGGTCGGCTCGCGCGGCTTCGATATCGACGGTCGCTCGTTCGAGATCGGCCTGGGCCTTGTCCTGTGAGGCGATCGATTCGTTGACCATCGCGTCGGCCTGATCACGGGCGGCGGCGGCTTCCTCGAACTGGCGATAAGTCTCGTCGCGAACCTGGGTATTGAGAACTTTCTCGGAGACGAGCTGGTCGAGCCGCTTCGCCTCCGACTCCCAACGGCTGTAGCCCGCCTGAGCCCGCTTCACGCCCGCCCGCGAGGAGACCACGCGGGCCTTGCTGTTCTCGAGCGTCGCTTTCGCCGACCTCGCGGCACTCTCGGCCACGCGGATCTGGACCTTGGCTCGATCGCTCGCCGCCTTTTTCTGGTTCAGGGCCTCGACCAGGTCGGGAATCCACATCGAGAGCAGGACGTCGCCCGCCTTCACCCGGTCGCCGATGTTGACGCGGTACTTGTCCACATAACCACCGATCCGGGCATAGATCGGCGTCGACTCAAACGCCTGGATCGTCCCAGGCTGATCGACCTGCATGTGGATATCACGCTTCTCGATCCGAACGATCGCCTTGTCTTTCGATGCCGGAGCTTTCTCCTGACCCGTTGGCTCGGCCTTGTGACCACAGCCGGCGGCAAGTGCCAGCGCGGCGACCGGGCCGATCATCAGGGTGATCCTAGGGAGCCGAGGAAACATGGTCGGCCGACTCCTGAGAGAGGAAATGATTGGCGCCGTTACCGGTCGCCTGATCGCTAGCGTGGTGTTCATGTCCGGGAGCATGTCCGGGGTCGTAATGCGAACTGCCGGGATCGTCGGGATCGAGTGAAGCGGATTTATTGGTGGCACTGGCCATGATATAAGTAAAGACCGCCGGCAAAACGAGCAGCGCGGCGAAGGTCGAGCAAGCCATTCCACCCATCACCGCCCGGCCCAGCGGGGCGTTCTGTTCGCTTCCTTCCTCAAGACCGAGCGACATCGGGATCATCCCCGAGATCATCGCGCAACTGGTCATGATGATCGGTCGGAGCCGCCCTTTGGCCGCCGTGATCGCGGCTTCCGCCGGTGCCATGCCGTCTTCGAGCCGGTGACGGTCGCCGAAGCTGACCAGCAAGATGGCGTTCGACACGGCCACGCCGACGGCCATGATCGCACCCATGAACGATTCGATATTCAACGTCGTCCGCGAGACAAACAGCGCCAGGACCACACCGGCCAGAACCGCCGGCACCGAGGCCACGGCGGTCAGTGCGAGTCGGAACGACTGAAAATAAGCCGTGAGCATGATCAGGATCACGATCACGGCGACCGCCAGGCCGATTTCCAGGCTCCGGAACATCTGCCGCATCGGCTTGACCTGACCCCTCATATCGACCTCGACCCCCTTCGGCGGCTGGCCGGCGGCCTTGATCGCCGCTTCGACGTGGTCGATCGCCCGGCCGAGATCCTCCCCCTCGACGTTGGCTGTCAGGCTGAGGTAACGCCGCATGTTGTAGCGGTCGACCTCGCCGGGCATATCGCTCCGCATCACCCGGGCGACGTCACGGAGGAGCAGGGGGGGAGCCGGGTTCGAAGGAGACGGGGTTGACTGCGGCCCGCTCATCGGCCCGGACTGCCGGTTGGCTTGCGCGGTGAGCGGAATTTGCGCCACGTCGGTCGACTCGGTCATGTGCATCGGTGGGACCTGCACCTGAACCTGATACGAGGTCCCCGAAGCGTCGTCTCGCCAGTAATTTCGTGAGGTATACCGGCTCGAATAGGTGGCCGCGATCAACGAGTCGCCAATATCGTGCGCGGTGACACCACTGAGACCGGCCCGCTGGCGATCGACGACAACCTGGACCGTCGGATAGTGCAAGGTCTGCTGGATCTGGAGGTCGCGAAGGCTGGGCACCTTGGCGATTTCGGCCTTCACCTTGTTCATGAAACCGCTCGAATCATCCAGATTACGGCCGCTCACGACGACCTCGATCGGCGCGGGAGAGCCGAGGCTCATCGTGGTCGAGATCAGGTCGCCGGGCTCGAACGCGAAGACGATCTCTTTCGAGCGTTTCTCGGCGATGTCGGCCGCCACGCCGAGCCGGAGCAACTCGTCATGGAACCAGGCCCCGACCTTCTTCGGTAAGACCTCGCGAAGCTTCTCCTGAAGCTCGAAGATATTAATCTTGCTGCCGTGGCGAAGCCCGACCCGGAGCAGCCCGTCGTCAGGCCCCCGGCTCCACTGGTAAGCCAGATTCACGGTGAACATCGGCGGGATCGCGCCAACGTATCCCATGGTGATCTCGACGTTCTCCTTACCGGCGGTCTCGGCGATCGCGTCGAGGGTCTTCTCGGCAACCTGAGTCGTCAGCTCGAACTGAGTCCCTTGAGGCGGCCGGACGCGCATCTGGAACTGACCGGCATCGACCCTCGGAAACAGCTCGCGGCCAAGCTGGCTACCCACCCCGACCACGATCGCGCCGGTGATCACCAGATACGACAGGACCACGATCGCCCGGTGAGCCACGGTCCACTCGACCACCTTGTCGAAGACATTCTGGAACTTGGAGAACAGCCCCGGCTTGCTCTCGGCCTGCGCGTGCTCCTTCTCGTGCCCTTGAAGGAGCCAGACGCTGAGGACCGGAACCAGCGTGCTCGATAGCAGATACGACGTGACCATCGATGCGCCGACGGCCAGCGAAAGCGGCACGAACAGCGCGCGGACCGCCCCCTGCATGATGAATGAGGGGATGAACACCGATAGGATACAGAGCAATGCCAGGAGCCGAGGCACGGCTGTTTCCATGTTCCCCTGACGGACCGCCCGGGCGATCGACGGCGTATGCTCCATCTGGGTATGGATGTTCTCGATCTCGACGGTTGCCTCATCGACCAGGATACCAATCGCCAGCGCCAGCCCGCCCAGGGTCATGATATTGATCGTGTTACCGGTGAGGTCAAGGACAACGATCGATCCCAGGAGAGCCAGCGGGATGTTCAGAACAACGACGATCACGCTCCGGAGATCGCGCAGGAACAGGAGCACCATCAGCCCCGTCAGACCGGCTCCGAGAGCTCCTTCGACCGCGACGCTTTCGATGGCCCGGTGGACGATCGGCGACTCGTCGAACTGGTATTCGATCTTGATGTCGTCGGGCAAGGCCGCCTGGAACCTGGGGAGATTCGCCTTCACCTCGTCGACGACGGTCAAGGTCGAAGCATCGGCTCGCTTCACGACCGGAATATAGACCGATTTCCGACCGTTGATCAGCGCGTAGCCGGTCGGGATGTCGGTCGAGTCGGTCACCGTTCCGACGTCGCGGATGTAGACGTTCTGGCCGAGCTTGAGCGGGACGTTCCGGAGTTCCTGAGGGTCGAGGACCATCGTATTGGCGGGGACGACCGCCATCTGGTCCTTGATCGTGACGTTTCCCGATGGGCTGGCGTAGTTCCCCTGGTCGATCGCGGCGACAACATCTTGTGGCGACAGGTTATACGACCGAAGTCGGTCGGGATCGAGGTTGATCACGATCGTCCGGATGTTCCCGCCGAACGGTGGCGGCGACATCGTGCCCGGCAAGCTGGCGAAGATCGGCCGGACCCGGTACATGGCCATGTCTTGCATCTGGCCGATGGTCTTGGTCTCGCTGGAAAAGACCAGGTAGCCGACCGGTAGACTTCCCGCGTCGAGCCGGATGACGAACGGCGGTTGAGCCCCCACCGGCATGATCGAGACAGCCTTGTTGGCATAGGCCACCGTGTTGGCCGTGGCCTCGGCCATGTCGGTCCCCGGCTGATAGTAGAGCTTGAGGACCACCATGCTCTGAATCGATCGCGACTCGACGTGTTCCAGCCCGCTGATGTACTGGAAATCGCTGCCGCAATTCATGAAGTTTCCGGACCTGATTGAAGGGCTTGCCAAGCCGGCCTTCTTCGGTTTCCTGATCGTTATGATCGCCTGACACGTCGGTCTGCGGGTCACCCGCCTGGTCGGTGAAGGCGTGGTGCTTGCGGTGATCGGCGACCCAGGTGATCACCGACCCCTCGACGGCCATCGAGCCGA
>JAJYCH010000114.1 GCA_021778575.1 Planctomycetota bacterium | reverse complement strand
GCGTTCCGTCAGGCCCTGATCGAGCGGATGCCGGTCGATCAGGCGATCCGGCTGGCCTCGGAGGTGAACCCGAGTCGACGGTTCCGGCAGATTCTCCGAAACATGGCCGTGCAGGTCCGATCGGGCTATCCGCTCGATGCCGCGCTGGCGAAGACCGGGTTACGACCTCCGGTCGGCTTGATGGCGAGCCTGAAGGTCGGCGAGCAGCACGGCAATCTCGCCGACGAGTTGGGGGCGTTCGCTCGACGAACTCGCGGCTTTTCCACGACTCGCTACTTTCGAGCGATCGGTCGGACCGACGAGGCGATTGACTTCGCGGCGGCACTCGGAAGGTTGCTGGTTGATCAGCGGCTCACGGTCCCGATGATTCGCGCTGCGGGTGAGGTGGCGGCAGCGGGTCGCCCAAAATTCGAGACGGTCATCCACGAGGTCGCATCGCAAATGGAAGGCGGCTGGTCTCTCGTCGATTCGCTGGCGAGGCATCCCCAGTTCGACCGGCTCTATCTTGGCTTCCTCGAAGCCGCGAATTCGCGTGAAGAGATGCGGGCCTGTCTGGCTCGGCTCGGGGCTCGCGCCTGAATCTCGACTCAGAGCATCTCCGCGGCCGGCGTGGGTTTCTCCTTGAACGAATAAACCGTCACCATCTCGGGCCGGATGACCTTGTCGCCGGCCTGGAACCCCTTGCGGAGGCGGGTCGCGACCTGCTTGTTTTTGGCGGGATCGTCGGTCGTGACGGTCGAGAGCGCCCGCTGGCGGCGAGGGTCGAAGGCTTCGCCGTCGAGCGTGAAGGGCTCGACCCCCTGGCGGTAGAGGATGTCCTCGATCCCTTGCTGGAAGCCGGCGATGAAATCGAGTAGGCGCGAGATCTCTCCTTCGGTTTCCCCCTGCGCGGCGATCATCTTGCCCATGTCGTCGTGGAGCTGGATCAGGTCGACGAACACCGGCTTGAGAATTCCCAGGAGCAAGCCTTGCTTGTACTCCTGAAGCTCGGCGTGGAGCCGATCGACGACCTTTTCACGCGTGGCCTCGGCGCGGATCTCGCGATCGAAAACGGTTTGCAAGGCGTCGAGCTTGCGGTTCAAGCCGTCGCCCAGATTCGCGATCGCTTCGAGCGTGGGAGCCAGAACGTCAGCCTGCGAAGGCTCGGGGAGCCGGGCGGCCTCGTCATCGGTCGCGATCGAGTGATAGACCGAGGGCGGAACGACGAAGGCGACCTCCGCCGACGCGGGATCGTCGAGCTCGATCTCGGAAACCGGCAGGATCTTCGTTTCCGCTTCCGAGCCCGATTCCGGGTCGGGGGTCAAGAACTCGTCTTCGGTCATGGTCGTTCGCCCCGTCGTGATCGGACCAGGTGATCCCGCAACAAACCCGATGGCACTCTACGCCAGCCCGAACAAGGCCTTCGCGTTGTCCTCGAAGACCGCCCGATGCGCATCGGGCGGGACGATCGCCTCGACCAGCTTGCGATACGAAGCCATCGGCGCAAGCGGCCAGTCGCTGCCAAACAGGAACCGGTCGGGCTTGCCGACGAATCGGTACGCCTTCCGGAGGTCGCCGATCGCGTCGCTGATCTCCTCGATCGGCCTCCGCCCTTGAAAATGGCCGGCGAACAATGCCTCGTCGCCAACGATCAGACCCGACAGGTCGACCCAGACGTTAGGGTTCTTGTAAACCACGGCGGCGGCGTCCATCAGCCAGGGGTTGCCGAAATGAGCCAGGACGAACCGGACATCGGGATGATCGACGGCCACTTCGTCGACGAGCAACGGGTGTGCATACTTGAGCTTCGCCGTGGTCGAATACGTATCGCCGGTGTGAAAGACGACCGGCAGTTTGTAGGTCTTCGCCAGCTCGTAATAAGGCAAATAGCCCGCGTGGTCGGGGCCGTAGGGCCGATAGCCGAGGTACGCCTTCAGGGCCTTGACCTTGCCTGCTTTGAGGACCATTTCGACGCGCTGGAGGTGTTCCGAGGAAGCCTTCTCGGGATCGATCGCGCCGATCGCGTGAAGTCCGGGCACGAAGCCGGCGAGCCGGAGAATCCCGGCGATCCCGAGCGGGTCGGACGCGGGCGGGTCGAGCCGGCCCATGGCGAGAATCTGGTCGACGCCCGCTCGTTTCATCTCGGCCCGCAGAACCTCGGCCAGAGGGGGCTCGGGGCCGTCGAGCAAGGGATGCTCGGCCTTGATTCCGGGAAGCTTCGCGTTGGTGACATGGACGTGAACGTCGATCATGGTCAAAGGTTTCCGGTGGCGAAAGCGGGCGGGTTGACTACAATCGTCCGGTGAATCACGCGAACCACACCTCGAACAGGGACCGACCCGCATGAGCCGACCCGACCGTCCCAGCCTCACGATCCTCCTGGCGATCCTGGCCTTGATCGGCGGTCTCTCGATCGAGAGCCACGCGGCCGATCCCACGAAGACTCGCCAGGAATACGGTCCCGACCCGGCCTCGGTCCGGCGGTTCGGCCCGGCTTATCGCTATCCGCAAGCGGGCTGGACGGTTCTCCATATCGAAGGCGAGCCCTACGAACGAGGATACCAGCACGGTCGGCTCATGGCCTCGGAAATCGCCGACTATCTCAAGGCCCTGGCCTACCAGCGGAGTGCTTCGAGTCCGTCGGAAGGCTGGAAGAGCATGCGGACGATCGTCGATGCCCTGTTCCTCCGGCGTTACGATAAAGAGTACCTCGAAGAAATGAAAGGGATCGCCGACGGCGCCTCGGCCGCCGGAGCCACCTTCGACGACCGACCGATCGACCTGATCGACGTCGTCGCGCTCAACTCCGACATCGAGGTCGGCTCGCTCGATAGCGCGCTCGAAGCGTTTCCCAACGGGCTCGAAGGCAAGACGTTCAAGGAGCCCTCGGTCGGCAAGCCCAAGGCGACCAAAGCCGACCATTGCTCGGCGTTCGTCGCCAACGGCCCGGCCACCGAGGGCGGACAGGTCGTCATTGGCCACATCACGATGTGGATGCTGTCGACCTCGCGGTTCTTCAACGTCTGGCTCGACGTCAAGCCGACGGACGGTCACCGGGTCTTGATGCAAAGCTATCCCGGCGGAATCCAGAGTGGCATGGACTACTATCAGAACGACGTGGGAATGGTCGTCGTCGAGACCACCATCGGCCAGACCACCTTCGACCCCAACGGCCAGGCGCTCGCCTCGCGAATCCGCAAGGCGCTCCAGTATGGCGACTCGATCGATAGCGTGGTCGCCATTCTCTCGGCCCGGAACAATGGTCTGTACTCGAACGAGTGGCTCCTGGCCGACACCCGGACCAACGAGATCGCCATGTTCGAACTCGGGACCAAAAAGACCAAACTCTGGCGGAGCAGCAAGAACGAGTGGTTCGGCGGAACCACCGGCTTCTACTGGGGTTGCAACAATGCCAAGGATCTCGAGATCCGGCTCGAAACGATCGCCTCGGTCGAAGCAAAGCCGGTCAACATGGTCTGGCGACCCACCGACCGCGACCGGTCGTGGCTGAACCTCTTCAACGAGCACAAAGGCAAGATCAACGCCGACTTCGGCTTCAAGGCGTTCACCACCCCGCCGCTGTCGTCGTCTTCGTCGCTCGACGCCAAGTTCACCACCTCGGCGCTGGCCAAGGACCTGAAAAGCTGGTCTCTCTTCGGCCCGCCGATGGGACGAGCCTGGGAGCCGACCGACGGCGAACGCCAGATCCCCGGAATCCGCCCGTTGATCAGTAACGACTGGACCATCCTCAACGGAGAAGCACCGGCGACCACAACCGGCGACGCGAAGTCGGCCGTCGACCTGACCGGTATGCCGTCTCATCACGAGCCAACGATCCACGACAACCTCGCCCCCGCCTGGCACGGCACGATCTTGCCCAAAACTGCCGCCGACACCTGGCTGACCGCCGCCTTCGCCGACTACGAAGCAATCGTCGCGCTCGAAACCTCGCTGGGCGACGAGGCCGAAGGACACGAGCGGATCGAACTGGCGCTCCAGACGCCACGCTCGCGCTACCTCGCGGCGACCCGTCGGCTCGGCAAGGATATTCCACTCGCGCGGATCGAGTCGGATTTCGCCAGTGCCGACTGGTACGAGATCGCCGCCGGCAAGGGGGTCCTCTTGCTGGCCGACCTCCGGAAGACGATGGGGCACGCCGAGTTCGCCGCGATGATGGACGACTTCGGCCGCTCGCACGCCGGCCACCCGGTCGATACCGCCCAGTTTCGCGCGCATGCCGAGAAGGCCGCCCCGTCCAAGCCGCTGGCCGACCTCTTCAACCACTGGCTGAACGAGACCGGTCTGCCCGGTGGCGATGAATCAGCCCCGTGGGCGGTCGACTCGTTCGAGGCGGAGCCCGAAAAAACCCTGATCGTTTACGGGACCGTCAAGGACATCCACGCCAATGGCGAGGCTGCCCGTCGGCTCCAGAAAGAAATCGCGGCCCGCTGGTCGAACGTGATCATTCCGATCAAGGCCGACAACGAGTTGACCGACGACGACTGGAAATCGCATCATCTCTTGCTCATTGGCCGCCCGGCCGCCAACGCCGCCACGAGCCGAGCCGCCGCCAAGCTCCCCGTCACCTTCGGTCCCGCCTCGTTCACCCTCAAAGGGGAGACCTACGCCCACCCTGGCACCGCCCTGATCATCGCTGGCAATAACCCGCTGACACCCCGCTACTCCGTCGTCGTCTTCGCCGGCAACGGAGCCGAGTCGACCTGGCACGCCATCGAGAACCTCGGAGGCCGCCCCGCCGAGGCGATCTTGCTCGGCGACGGAGCTCCCCCCCGCCGGGTGGTCGTCAAGACGCCGGCCCGGAAGGAAGTCGTCTCGAAGGATTGACGAACCAGCCGCGATTCACTTCCCGATTGGCTTGGGGCACGAGTCAAATCGGGAAGTGAGTCCCGCACGACGATTGCAAAGTCATCCCATCGCATAGGGTCCGCTCCGCAGACCGCCCCTTCGATCGTCAAACAGTTCAATATGCACCGGAACCGGACGAGCGAACATCGATTGAACGGTCCGCACATCGGACCCTACAAAACTTGATCCCAGACATGACAATGACGCCCCTATTGAACACGGCCGGAAACCGGTTGTCAACGAGCCTACCCTCGAACTCCGGTAATCTCCGCGATTTTCAGCGAATCGGCCCCAATCGAGATGTGTTGCCTCGGTTGCTCGCGAGCCGCGAACCGCCGATGCACCCAGCGTAGCGGCGCTTTCTCGACAAGAGACCAGCTCAACCAACCCGAGACCATCGCCATCGGTATCACCAATGCCGAAAGAAGCGAGGGGTCAATCGACCGAAAATTCCAGATGATTAATGTCTGGAATGGCCACGCATAGAGGTAAACGCCATAACTGACGTCGACTTTCCGCACCCACCCGGTCAAAGGAATGGTAGGACCGAATCCGACGGCGAAGATCAAGTAGCCCACCATCGGCGGCGTCAGGACTGACAAAGCTGGTTGATGATACAAGCAAACGAAGAGCGTGACCAGCGTGATCGCCATCCCGTACCATGTGTACCGGATCATCTCCCGGAACAGAAAGAAGCAGGAACCCACCATGAAACAGGAAACAAGTCGCGGTAACTCACGACCCTTATAGGATAGTATCCACTTGCTTGGTAAAGCGGGAGTGACGCCGCAAGCCTGAACCACCACGAAAGCCAGTAGACCCACCACCAGACCCAGAATCCAGCCACGGCGACGAAGGAATCCGAGCATCCCCAGAAGTGCCAGGCCGAGATAACAGGCGAATTCATACCGAATTGTCCAGATTGGCCCATTCACAATCGGATAGTGAAGCTCCACGAACGTGTCAGGCAAATTTGGCATGGCAAGGGTCAACATCCCTCCGATAAAGCGACCGACCCGGAATTCGCTCCAGTAACGGGGATTTCCTCCAAGCGGCCCGAAAACCAAGGCAGAGATGATCGAGGCGAAAATGAGTCCCGGGTAGATCCTGATCGATCGCCGGGCGAGATAGTTCAGAAAATTGGATGATCTCAGCCAACTCTGTGTGATCAAGAAACCGGAAAGAATAAAAAACCCATTGACCGCGAAGTGGCCCAACGTCACTGTCCCGAAGAGCACCATGAACGGCTCACGGGACCGATTGCCATCGACCAGTTCCGGAGAGTGGCCTATGATCACAGACAGGGCCAGGCATAATCGAATCAAATTAAGATTATTGGATCGGCTCGCTTCGGAATGTATCAACAAACCTCACAAGGTTGGAATCACGATCGATTTCAAACCTCCACAATCAACATCGTGAACAACACGTCAGAGGCCGGCTCGGTTGACATAATTCTCTACTAGACTGCCTCGGAAAGCAACGAGTGACTCCCAAATTACTCAAAGCGAACTTTGCTGGAAAATTTTGCTCATCTCCACATAAGATCAAGCGGCTCGGAGTCATCCTCAGCCGGATTGCTCGGTAAACTTGACGCTTTTGGCTCGAATCCTCTCAATGATCGGCCAGAGCCGACCGATGGATAAGAGAAAATTTCTGTTTAAGGCTCGGCTTTCGAGCCATCTTATCGGAGGAGGCGCGAGGCGATCGGCCGGGACCCCGTGATTGGGTTCGTTTGGTCATCTCGGATCCTGCGAGCCAACCGTTGGGGTCGTATGCTAACGGCCGGTTCGATCTCGGCCGACCACGCATTCATGGTGGGGCTTTGGGGACGACTGCGGCGACGCCTCGCTACGGGATCGCAACACCAATCGGCAAATCGCGCTCGAGCGGATCGGATTCGGATCGAACGTTTCCCAGGAAAAGCTGTGACTGGTGCCCGGCGTACTTGAAAATCTGTCCCAGGGCCATCTTCAGGCAGTTGTCTCCGGAACGGAGGGTGACCTCGTCGAACGCGAACTTCGCCCAGATCTGCCAGGGGAATTTCGGTAGGCCTGTGCGGGGTTTGGTGGTGTCGGACTCACGAGGATTAGCCCAGAATTCAAGGTAGTCCGTACTCCCGAGTCGGAGCCCGGCCCGGCAAAGACTTTGAACGGACGCATCCTCGGTGGGACAGAAGTAAAGCCGTTCCCCCCACGCGATGAACCGGTAATTCGATGCCACTATGTATCCTGGTTCCTTGCCAGGGTGACGGATGGCATGGACAACAATCTCATCTCCGACCTTCGAGAGATATCCAAACTCCAGGCAACTCCTCCCGTTGCCACAGATTGGAAAGCGAGCGAAACTGAACCGGCCATCGGGTTCGATTATGAATTTTCCGTAGGTGCCGGCGAACTCACGAAACGGTTCATCGGCCGTCGTTTTTCGGGCGAGCGTGATCCGGCCGGGTCGAGGATGCTCAAGGTCGAGGGTCGGTCCCAGAACCTCGATCAACGAGGTTCGTCGGGTCTGATAGCCTGGCGCGAAGACTTCGAGCCATTGCCCCCAGGGATCAACCGACCCCATCACGCGGAACGCGTTCCGCTCGCCCGTTGTCACCAGCTTGGCCGTCAAACGAGCCCGTCCGTCAGGTCCCGTCAACGCTCGGGCGCAATCGTGGTCGTAAAAGACTTCCGTGATCCGGAGAAACGAACCCACGATCGGCTCGCCGGACTCCTGGTCGACGACCTCGAATTCGAGATCGACCGGAATGCTTCGCTCCCAAAACGGCTGAGGCGTCACGGCAACCGCCCCCGCCGTGGCCGCGAACCCCAGCGTGATCAGAACCGTGAGGATCTGGAATCGCCGACGGGGCAAGATCGACGAGCACCGCCGCGCGATCATCCCGCCAACCCAACCGGCCAGGATCGGCGGTCCTGAGAGGAACACGCCCAGCAGGAAACAATCCAAAAACAACGACAGATCCGGGTGCGTCTTCGTCTCCGCGAACCGCGCCAGAGTCTCGTCCGTGAATCTCGAGACAGGCTGGAGATAGTCGAGATAATCCTCAAAGATTCGCGGCATCAAATAACTTATCAGGCACCCCAGAACACCAAAGTGGACACAGAAATAAGTGAACCCTCGGAAAGATTTCCGCTGGTCGATCGGTCGACGAGACAGCCGGTCTCTGAACGCTCCGGCCAGAAACCAGAGAATTCCGATCACTGCCAGGTTGATCAGCGGGGACAACCCCACCAACAATTCGAGCGTGTTGCTCCAATCCGGATCAAACGAGTCGCCCTGCGCCAGCCTCGGATAAAAGTGGCGAGCCAGGCCAAGGTTGACCGCCGCGACGAAGACCAGGAACAGCAGGTTCCCGGTCGTGATCCGGATTTGTGGCAAGCGCATGGTGGGCGGCTCTCCGATTGGTCCGGTCCGTGGCCGGTGAGACACCTGGGATTGAAACACAATCGCGCAGGGTTCGGAAGTGAAACCCGGGATTCCGCGATTCCCGAGTGTGCCCGCATCTTCTGGTGGGGGCTTCGGAGGGATTGGGGCTCAGGAGTGCGAGAGCTTGCTCTCGCTCTGCTTCGGGGAGCTTGCTCCCCGGTCCTGGTCGAAAAAACCTGGCTCATGTTCGGAGAACGGTGGAGAGGGATGCTACATTCGGCTCTGAAAGAATTGGGCTTGTCGATTTCTGCTCCAAGTCTCAGACTTCCATCGTCTCAACTCATTACAGGGCTCATGTTTCGGTCGTCCTGCTCATTGAGCTTGTCCAATCTTAGCTATTCTTAGCCCAGACCGCGCAGTTTACCCGCACCGATCTCCGCACATGAGCCAAAAACCTTTGTTGGCCAGGCCACTCGGCTCGGAGCAAGCTCCGGTCGCCAGAGCGAGAGCAAGCTCTCGCACTCCAGATCAGGGCTTCGTCGGAATCCCGAAGGATAGGGTCGACCAGAGCCCCCCGAAATTCTGGAGACACCCAGGAGGATTGCAAAGTCTGGTAGGGTCCGCTGTGCGGACCGCGTTTGCGGCCTTCGCTCGACCACGGGGCGACGACCAGACCTTCGAGATTTGTCGATCGAAACCACGGTCCGCACAGCAGACCCTACAATTGTCCGACCACTTTGCTATCCTCCTGTGGAGACACACCACATTCTGGACAGATGGGCGGTTTATTCGTGAGCCTCGTCAGCGATCTTTATTCAAGAGAGCTGATTGGACCGGGAAAGGCCACTCGCCACGGAGCCGACGATTGGGTTCGTTTTGGTGAGAACCCCTCGCGAACTCGGCGGTATTGGGTTTGTTTTGGAAATCGTGCTCCTCACGGTTGGCTTCGTTTTGCTCGACAGGGTTTCGGTCGTTGGCTTCGATTGGGAAGATGGACGCCAGCGGTGTCTCTCGCGACGGTTCGACGATTGGGTTCGTTTTGGTGAGGCAAAGAATCAATGGTCCCAGGTCCGGTTTCGGTTTTTCCAGTTCGACGATCGGCGTCAGTGCAAATAGCCGTTGGCTTCGTTTCGTCAGACGTTCAGAGCGAAATAATGGTGGTTGGCTTCGTTTTGTCGAGTTTGAGCGGTTCGCGATCGCGTTGCCTGGTTGAAAGCCTTCGTAGGGCAGGATTTATCCTGCCGGTCATGCCTCTTCGGCAGGATAAATCCCAATACCGTCAAATGAACGTTAATCATTCGGAGCAAAGGAGTTTGGTCCCCTCCCCCCT
>JAJYCH010000113.1:1417-9625 GCA_021778575.1 Planctomycetota bacterium | reverse complement strand
GCCGAATGTTACCGAGAAGATCCCGAACCAGTGCCGCCCCACGAACATCGCCCCGAGCACGAGCAGGTCGAGAACCGCCAGAAACGGATTCACGATCACTCGCTGCGAGTGGCGAGGTTCAAAGTCGCGCAGTCGAAGCGCCGGAGCACGGACCGCTTCAAATTCCGGGTCGGCCAGATCCGACCGACGGGTGGCGTCCACGACTCAAAGAACTCCGATCCGCCCAGGGACTCTCGACCTTGACGGGAAACGTCGAGCGGATGACTCCCGGCTGGTCTCCGTTCCAAGATAGCAAAACGGAGATATTCCGTCCGGTAAATTTAGGGACTCGGCGAGTGGCGGGTCGAAGAACACCGCGCTACCACCCGCTCGTGTTTCTCGTTTGTTTCGAGGATACCCATTTGAATGATGAACTCGGTATCCGTCAGATCATCCCTCGTGGCCGGTCCTCTGGTCAGGCCAAGCCACAACCCTCTCCATCGGAGGGCGGATGCTCGCCGCGAGAACCAGGCGGATTCGCGATCAAGTGCCGCCCGCCCTTCCGGGCTCTCACTGCTCGCCTCCGCAGCCAGTCGGGCCAGGGCCTGACACCTTTGCGCTTCATGAGTATAGAAACCGGGACGCCAGATCACCGCGGAAAGCCCCAGCAGAACCAGGAGCGTGATGAACTCGATGATAAGACGCTTCCCAAGCGGCTGGCGGCCGACGACACGCACGACGAAGATCACAGCAGTCACGAAGAACGCCGGAAGCAAGCAGAAGACCGTGATTCTCAGCAGAGCGTCGAAAAGTGCGCCATTCCCACTGGTCCGCATCCCGACCATCACCCCGAGAAAAACGGCGATCACCCCGATGGCGATCATGATTTGTCGAATCGAGAACTGCGCCATTGCAATTTCTCACCTCGATCGAGCGGCTGGAGGAGGTCGAAACGACTGCTGATCGTGCCTGTAAAATGCCCTTGTAGGGTCCGCTCTGCGGACCGTGGTCGTCGCGATCGCCTCTGGTTTCCGGCTGGAATCGCCTGTTCCTTCTCGCAGCAGACCCTATGGATTCTTCAGACGTTACGCCATCGAACCGGGGGTCGCGTCGCCCGATCAAGGATTTACCTGAGAGTTCGTTATGACCCGGAGTGCATTCTGGGCGGCACGACGGACACTTGGGTCGAGATCTCCTGTAGCCTGCGAAAGGGCCGGGATGGCTTCGTTTGCGGCTGGGCCGATTTCGCGCAGGATCTCGGCGACAATTACCCGGGTACGGGGCTCCTTGCTCCTTACCAGATGATCGATCAGTTCCGGGACAACAATCGAGGCTTCCGCTTGCCCCTTCGGCCCGATCCTCCAGTAAGATTGAATCGCCATGACCTGGGCAAAATGGCCACGATCCTGGACGATCGTGAACAGAGCGGGAAGCGCGGATCGGGCGACAGGACCGATTTCACCCAGTGACTGAACGGCACTGGTGATGACCTGAGGATTTTTCTCGTTCCGTAGCAAGGCGAGGAGAGGTTCCACGCCACTCGCCGCGTCGGGGCCAAATTGTCCCAGGACAAGAGTTGCCCAGACCCGCACACCATCATCCTTGTCCCCCAGGACAGCAATGAGATCAGGAATAGCGGGCTTCGCCAGATCGTGAGTCGCGGCCGTTGGATCGAGCGCGATTCCGCCGAGCGACTGGATCGCGGCGAGACGGGTCTTGATCGGGGCGCTTCGAACCGCCGCTCGGAGTGCTTGGATCGCACGAGGGCCGGCTCTTGAGAACCCTTCGGGCGAATAACGAGCGGACTGCCCCCGCGCCACGTCACCAACGACGCTCCATGTCCACCAATACTGATGGCAAGTCTTGAAACAGATCGGAGCAATCCCGAGGATGACGGCGCAGATTCCGACCAACACCATCAGTCGTCGGACGGTGAACCGAGAACGAGTCAGTCTCATGAATTGGTCCTGCAAGATCTCGCCGGTACTTCATCCGTGTTATCTGCAATTTCGCGTCAGATTGCGACGATTATCCGGCCGCGACGACGATCGAGTTTCCCCTTGGGGCGGGCTTCAGGCCCTCGGCGCGTGGACCGGCCCGGAACTGGTTCCCAACCACCTCAACAGCCCCCTCAGCGGCTTCGGCCGATCGTGAATGGCACGTCCACCGGGGCTCCCATCGGCGGAATCGTGGGTGAAACGGCCTTGGGACGGTCCTTGGAGGTGGTTCGGAGGTCCTCGTCGAAGTGGGCGGCCTCGAAGGCTTCGCACTCGGCGTTGAATTGCGAAAACGAAGCCAACATCGCCTGGAATTCCTCCGAAGCCGCGTCGGGCGGAGCCACCGGTCGAGCCTGTTGCAATTGTCGTAACTCCTTCAAGGCTCGGAAGTAACCGCGCTCGGTGGCGGCCTCGTAACGCCGCGCCAGGGTCGCTTCGCGCGAGGCGTCGAACATCGCTCGGGCCTTTGATTCGGCTCGAAGCTGGTCGACAATCGCCGGGTCGAGCCCTTCCGGCGCGACGAATTCGGCCTCGGCCTGGCGGATTCGACCGGCCAGACTGGCGGTCTCGTGCGAGACGCAGCGATCGAGCCGGACCGAGAGGACCGCCGCCCGACGGATCAGGTCCTCGCTGACCTGACCGGTCGGCTGAAGTTCGTCGCGATACGCCGCCAGCCGCTGTTCGACCTCGGCGACGTCCTCGTTGGGAAGGACGATTCCTTCGCCGGTCAGGCCATGCTTGAGGGCATTCCGGCGCGATTTTTCCTTACCGGCGTCGGTCTTGGGGCCGGTGGAGTGGGTGGCGTTCTGACGATTCGCGGTCAATCGAGCATCGCTGACGTTCATGGTCGCGGTCCTCCCGGTCAACGGATCAAGCGGCGAAAACTGGTCGAGCCCACGTTCGATAAAGATCCGTTGGCCGGGCGGTGGTTAAGTCGTGTTTTTGGTGGAAATGGCTCGCGAGCGGGTAAAAAGCGGCGAAGCCTGCTTCGGGTGTCCCCGAATTTTCGGGTGGTGGCCCTGGTCGGATAGGTCCTCTGGAGTGCGAGAGCAAGCTCTCGCACTCCAGATCAGGGCTTCGTCGGAACGCTCCGAGAGCAGCGTCGACCAGAGCGCGGAGAAAATTAGGACACCCCCATGCTTCCATGCTGGAAGAATGTTCGGAGCGGCGTTGGAGTCGCGAGCTTTCCTGGCGTAGAATGGGCATTCGCTCGCTCACCGGGATTCGTTCGCGGGCGATCGGCCTTGATTTCCTTGACCACGCTTCCGGGAACCCGCGACATGTCCGACCCTCGCCGATCCGAAGATCTCGACGCGACCCGGTTCGGCACCGACGACACACAGGTCGACGAACCCCAGTCGACCGTTTTCGACCCGTACGCGACGGCCCTGCCAACAACCGGAAACGACACGACGGCGATCGACCCGCCGTCGCGTGTCCGGGCTGGCGACGACACTGGGTCGGTCTTCGCGGAGCCGGTCGACATGGCGAGCGAAGCGACCGTCGAGGACCCGTATGCGACCCGGGCCGATCTGGGGAGCGGAACGTTCGAGTCGGGTGCCCAGCAATCGACGATCGCGTTTGAAGGGTCGGGCGGACAATCCGGCTGGGCCCTGGATTCGCGGGCGTCACGGTTCCGACCGCTCAGGCTGCACGCCCGAGGGGGTCTGGGCGAGGTTTACGTCGCCGTGGACGGCGAGCTGAACCGCGAGGTCGCGCTGAAGGAGATCCAGGAACGCCACGGCAATCACGCCGATAACCAGTACCGTTTCGTCTTCGAGGCCGAGATCACCGGCGGACTCGAACATCCCGGGATCGTCCCGGTTTACGGGCTGGGGCGGTACGCCGATGGCCGGCCCTATTATGCGATGCGGTTTATCCGGGGCGACAGTCTGAAGACGGCGATCGAGAAATTCCACAAATCGCCGGCGGTCAAGCAAGCGATCTCGCTACGGCATTCGCTGGCGCTCCACCAGCTTCTCGCGCGGTTTGTCTCGGTTTGCCAGGCGATCGACTACGCGCACTCCCGAGGGGTTCTCCACCGCGATATCAAGCCCGACAACATCATGCTCGGCGGCCACGGCGAGACCCTGGTGGTCGACTGGGGACTGGCCAAGGCCCTGAACCGGCCCGACCCGCCCGACGAATCGCACCCCAAGCCGCTCCGCCCGCTCTCGGGCAGCGACACCTCGGTGACAATGATGGGCTCGGTCATGGGCACCCCTTCGTTCATGAGCCCCGAGCAAGCGGCCGGCGAGGTCGAAAAGCTTGGCCCGGCGTCCGATATCTTCAGCCTGGGCTCGACACTCTACGCGCTCCTGACCGGCAAGGCTCCGTTTCGCGAGATGCCGATCCAGGAGCTGCTTGAAAAGGTCAAGCTGGCCGAGTTCCCATCGCCTCGGACGCTGAACCGGGCGATTCCTCCGGCCCTGGAAGCGATCTGTCTCCGGGCGATGGCGCTCCGGCCGTCGGATCGCTATCTGACGGCGACCGCGTTCGCCGCCGACATCGAGCGCTGGCTGGCCGACGAACCCGTCGAAGCTTATCCCGAGCCCTGGACCGCCCGGCTCGGGCGCTGGGCGAGGCGTCACCGGACGGCCGTGGCCGCGTCGTTCGTCCTGCTCGCGACCGGAGCCACCGCGCTGGGAGTCAGCACCGTTCTGATCAGCAAGGAGAAGGCGAAGACCGAGCACAATTACCAGATCGCTCGCGACGCCGTGGAACAGATGCTCACGCGAGTTGGCGAGGTCGATCTGGCCGACGTTCCCCAGCTTGAGTCGGTCCGGCGCGACCTGCTCGACCGGGCGCTGGCGTTTTATCGCGACTTCTTGACCGCCCGGGTCGGCGATGCCTCGGCCCGGCTCGAAACCGGCCGAGCACTCGCCCGACTGGGAGACATCCGCGAACAGCTCGGCCAGTACGTCCAGGCCGAGGCGAATTATCGCGAGGCTCTGGACCTCCTGGGCAAAGCTACGGCAAACCCGGAAACCGCTCGGGTGATCGCCCGAACCCGGGTCAACCTCGGCATCCTGTTGAAAAAGAGCAACCGCTACGCCGAGTCGGAGAAGCTGCTCCGCGAGGGGTTGAAGGACCGTCTGACGCTGGTTGCCGCCCATCCCGACGACGCCGACGAGAAGCGCGGCTTGAGCCTGGCCCGCTACCAGTTGGGCACGTTGCTCGCCCGGCTCAAGGAGCGGTCGAAGGAAGATGAGGCTCTTTATCTCGAAGCGATCGCCGAGCAAGACGCGCTGACGAAACTGCCGACGGCAACCGTCGAGGACCGTCGCGAACTGGCCCGCTATCTCAATAACCTGGGAATCCTTCAGTCGGGTTCGCGCCGTGACGACGCCGCGCGGACCTTCCTGAAAGCCCTGGCGATCCAGAACGAGGTCGAGCCCCAATCGGCCACCAGCGCCGGGTTCCGCTGGCAGCGGGCGCGGACCTGGAACAACCTGGCCATTCTCTTTTTCAACGCGCGTAAGCTCGACGCAGCCGCCGCCAACTTCAAGCTTGCCCGGCAAGCGTTCGAGGCGCTCGCGGCCGATTTTCCCAGGGTTCCTGAATATCGCCGCGAGCTTGCCATCGTCCTGAATAACCAGGCGCAACTGCTCGGTGTCCAGCCGACGGACCAGGCGAAGCCGCTCGATCTCTATCGTCAGGCGATGGCCGACCAGCGCCGACTGGTCGCCGACTATCCCGAAATTCCCGACCACAAGATGAAGCTGGCGCTGACCTGCCTGCACCTCGGCGATCTCGTTCGCCCCACTGACCCGGAGCAGGCCGAGACCGCGTATCGCGAGGCGATCGGACTGCAAGAGAAGCTGACGGCCGACTTTCCCGAAAGCCCCGAATATCAGGCCGCGCTGGGCCGGAGCTTGACCGAGCGGGCGCTGATGCTCGCCGAACAAAAGAATCAGCCGGCCGAAGCTTTGGTGCTGCTCAACCAGGCGATCCCCCGGCTCGAAAAAGCCCGCGAAGGGAACCCCCGCGAGCAAACCTACACACGTTTTCAGGTCGAGGCCCACAGTGACAAGGCCAAGGCGCTGGCGAAGCTCGGCCGAGGTGACGAACTGGCGGCCGAGGCGGCGCTGATCAAGAAAGTCGTCCCCGACCGCCCCGAAGGCTACCTGATGGCCGCGGCCTTTCTGGCGAAGGCCGCCGAACTTGCCGGAGCCGATGCCGCCCGGAAAGAGACCTACCTCCTCGAAGCGATCAAGACGCTCCGCGAAGCGCTCGACCACGGTGCCAACGACCCAGCCATCCTGAACGGACCCGACTTCAAGCCGCTCCAGTCGCGTCCCGAATTCCAGAAGCTCCGCGACGACTGGAACAAGAAGGGACAGAAGGTGGCTGTTTGAAACAGTGAAGAATGGTGGGCCGAGCCCAACCTATCGGTTTTGCCGCGAAACGATTGACGTCGGCTGAGCTCGGCCTATCACTTTCGCTTGTTCATGCCAGGATCTGTCGGACCACTTGTCCGTGGACGTCGGTCAGGCGATAGTCGCGCCCCTGGAAGCGGTAGGTGAGTTTTTCGTGGTCGAGGCCGAGAAGATGGAGAATCGTCGCCTGGAGGTCGTGGACGTGAACCTTGTCGGTCGCGACCGAGAAGGCCATCTCGTCGGATTCTCCGTGCGTGTAGCCTCCCTTCACTCCGCCGCCGGCCAGGACCATCGTGTAACAGTCGGGGAAGTGGTCGCGGCCGAGAATTCCGCCGCCTGACGTTCGTCCTTCGCGGAACGGGGTCCGGCCGAACTCGCCGCCCCAGATGATCAGGGTGTCGTCGAGCAACCCACGCTGCTTGAGGTCCTTGATCAATGCGGCGGCAGGTCGATCCATCGTCGCGCACTTCTTTGTCAGGCCGTCGCGGATGTCCTCGCCCGGTCCGGTCCCGTGAAAATCCCAGCCCCAGTCGAACAACTGAACGAACCGGACCCCTTGCTCGACCAGCCGACGGGCCAGCAGGCAGTTATTGGCGAAGCTCGAAGCCCCCGGCTGGGCCCCGTAATCTTCGAGCACGTTTTTCGGCTCGCGCGCGATATCCATCACCTCGGGGACCGACGCCTGCATCCGGTAGGCCAGCTCGTATTGAGCAATCCGCGTGGCGGTTTCGGGATGCCCGAGTTCTTGCTCCTGGATCTCGTTGAGGTCGCGAAGGGCGTCGAGGCTGTCGCGACGGAGCGACCGGTCCATTCCCGCCGGGTCGGACGCATAAAGGACCGGGTCACCTTGCGAGCGGCACTGGACCCCCTGGTAAACCGAGGGCAAGAATCCGCTGCCGAACGAGCTTTTGCCGCCGTTGGGCTGAACCCCGCTCGAAATCAGGACGACGAACCCGGGCAGATTCTCGTTCTCCGACCCGAGCCCATAAGTCGCCCACGTTCCCAGCGACGGCCGACCCGAGCGTGGCGAACCGGTGTAAAGCAACAGCTCGGCGGGCGCGTGGTTGAACTGGTCGGTGGTCATCGAGTTGATCACGCAGAGATCATCGGCGACGGTCTGAAGATGCGGCAGGGCGTCGGACATCCAGACGCCATTCTTGCCGTACCGGGCGAATTTTCGAGGGGTTCCCAGGAGCTTGGGAACCCCCGAGGTAAACGCGAACCGTTTCCCCTTCAGGAACGAGTCAGGGCAGGGCTCGCCATTGTGCTTGACCAGTTCCGGCTTGTAGTCGAACAGGTCCAGGTGCGGCGGCGAGCCGGTCAAATGGAGGTAAATCACCCGCTTCGCCCTGGCCGGGAACATCGAGGGCTTCGGAGCCAGCGGGTTGACGACCCCCTTATCCTTAGCCGGAGCATCCTCGGCCAGCATCGACGACAGCGCAATCGCCCCCAGACCCGCCTGACTCTGGCGGAAGAAGTGACGTCGGGTGAGGTGGCTGACGCGGGCGATTCGGGGGTCCATGGGTCGTCCTCGCTGGCTTGGTGATCCTGGAGGAGAGGCTGAGCGCCACTGATCCGCTCATCAAAACAGACGCAAATTTTTCACTTCGCGAAACGTGACACGACCAGAGATCCAGTCAACCAGATTGGCCGGTCGCGAGTTTCGTTTGACCACCTGGACCGAGACGGCCAGATCGTCCCGACGTTCGAATCGCCGAAGATGCTCCTTGAGCTTGGTCTCGATCTCGTGAGGCGTCAATCCATCGACGTCGAGAAAACCATAATATCCCAGCGACATCGAACCATCCGGCATCACCATTCGGGTTCCTGTGATCGGCCGTCCCGGGAGTGCT
>JAJYCH010000113.1:0-1407 GCA_021778575.1 Planctomycetota bacterium | reverse complement strand
CAACGGAGAGGATATCCTGCACACCCACCAACTCATTTTGCCGGATGATCCAGGCAAAGAAAAGCCCGACGAGAGCCACCCCGATCAAGAGCGCCCGGATGCTCCAGCGACGTTTCAGAGGAAAGCGACGCAATTGACCTCCCGATTTCTCTGTGTCCGGGTGGCCGGCTCGAAGGACGCAGTGAGCGTGGATCGACGCCGCTCGAAGACCATGCCGAGGGAGTGCCGAGAGCATGCCCCCGCGAACTGATTCACGGCCTGTTTCAGAGCCAATCCTCGTGGTTCAATCAGACGATCATGCGGTCCAGGTTCGTTTACCTCACGGAGGGTAAAATCTCCAGCAAGTGGCCTCGACTTACTGCGAAGGCTGGGAAGCTGGGGAGGACTCGGTGGCAGGCGGTGGCTTTCGAGCGGCCGGATCGCGGAGCCGGAACCCGATGTCCTGGCCTTCCCACTGTGGCTTCTTGGGCTGCGGGCCGGACGATGGGTTGCGAGCGGGTTTCGGACCCTGTTCGAGGGCCGCTCCATTGTCCACGAGATCGAGCCCGGGTGAGTAGATCACCAGAGTCTCGCCCGATCGCTTCCACTTCAACGGTTTATTGGTATGCGGGTCGGTCGGAATCTCCGACAATGGCCAGGGCTTGAGAGCTTCGGCGGTCTCGGGCCATCGGCCATTCTTCAGGCGATAGCGCTCGGCCGCGATCGCGACGATCGCCGTCCTCAACCGGGTTCGCGACGTCACATAATTGTCGACGGCGGACTGGATCGCCGGCAAGAGGAGCCGGGCGGTCCGATCCAGGGTGCTCTGGGTCGTCCGGCTCCCGATCCCTCGACCCCACTCTTCCGCCCGACCATGTTGTTCCGAGAGCGGCGCGTCAGCGATCGCGATGGCGTCGGTCATCTCCTCCAGGATAATCCCTTGCGAGTAGACCTCGATCGCTTCGCCATAGAGCCACTGGATCGGGGCCGGAATCGCTTCGGTGTCGCCCATCTGCTCCAGCTCGCCGCTGGCAAGTCGGGCGTAGAGGTCGTTCAGGGCGCCTCGCTCCCCGCGAATCCCGTAGCGGAAGAGTGGCTGTTTCTCTTCGTCTTCGAGCAATGCCTGGATCGCGGCCAGCTCCGGTTCCGACGGTTCGCCGAAGGCGAGTACGTGCTCGATCGACCAGATCGAGACCGACTCGATGGCTTCTCTGACGAGCTGGGTGATCAACAGCGGCTCGTCACCGAGCGACCGGCCAACGTTCAACGCGGCCCGGCACGAGGCGAGCCCTCCGTTCGGATCGCCGTCATGGACCCGGCGGATCGAATCAAGCTTGAGCAATCGGGTTGTGCTGCTGGCCTTCTGGGCGTGAGGCAGCTCTGTCTTGAGCGGGTCGAGAGCCCAGGCGATCTCGTATCGTCCCTCGG
>JAJYCH010000112.1 GCA_021778575.1 Planctomycetota bacterium | reverse complement strand
GAACAGGGCGTTCTGTTCAACATACGGCAGGAGCATCACCTGCGCCCCCCAGTCGTTCCAGCCAAAGCCCATGTGCCCGGGTGGCAGGGTGCCGACCACGTCGTGATAGTTGTGCAGAGCGATACCGATCTGCTTCAGGTTGTTGACGCACTGCGAGCGTCGAGCAGCCTCGCGGGCCGCCTGGACGGCGGGTAGAAGCAAGGCGATCAGAACAGCGATGATTGCGATCACGACCAGAAGCTCGATCAACGTGAAGCCCGATCGCCGAGGGACTTCCGCTCGCCGATCATTGAGATGACGAAGGATCATTGTAGATTCGTCTCCGTGAGAAGGATGATGGCACACCCGGGCGGATCGGAGTCGTAAGAGTTTCTCGCCCAATCGACAAATTCGATCAGGAGTGGAGACACACCGATCCGACCGGGCAGAATCGGAGCAACCCAGTGTCGCGATAGAATCCCAGAATGTGTGAGTGCAAGTCGAAGAAAGGAACTCTCGCACCTTGTTCTCGTCCAGAGAACATTCGCCAGCGAGAGATAATTCGACTAATCGTGTATATTCGGTTCACACGGACGGTCTGTCAAGAATTCTTAATGAGATTTTTCGGAATGACCCCAACGGGACGGGCGACCGCCCGATTTTGGCACGAAGTTGACGGAACTTTCTCGTTCCCAGGGAGGATCGGGGAAATGAGATTTCCAGCGTGTCAACCGGATAAGAACCGCCTTGTCGGAGCTTCGCGATGAGATTGGCGGAATCGGTCTGGCTCGGCTTGCTGATCCTGGCGTTCTTGCCCTGGATCTGGGGAATCCGGCGTCCGAGGCTGGTCTGGCCGTCGATCGCGGGGTTCGGGCCTGGCCAATCATGGTTCGCGCGGTTCGGGAGGGTCTGGCCCGGGCTGGCCCGAGGTGCTGCCATCAGTTGTCTGGTCGTGGCCATCGCTCGACCCCAGGAACCGGGCGGCCGAATCCGGGTCGCCGGCCGTGGGGTCGCCATCGTGGCGCTGATGGATCGAAGTTCGAGCATGAAGACAGTCGATTTTCCGACCGGCGACGGCCCCATTTCGCGGCTCGAAGCGGCCCGGGTAACGCTCGCCCGGTTCGTTCAGAAACGGGACGACGACCTGGTCGGCCTGATCAAGTTCGCCAATTATCCCGACCTCGACGCCGCGCCCACGCTTGACCAGGCGTTCTTGCTCGACGCCATTCGAGCCATCCGACCGGCGGACCAGGTCGACGACGGGACCAACCTTGGCGACGCCATCACCGCCGGTCTCGGGCTGGTTCGTAACGCTCCGACTCGGAAAAAAGTCTTGATTCTTTTGACGGATGGCCGGAACGCTCCCGCCGTGCCGAACCCGGTCGACCCGCTCGCGGCGGCGGCTCTCAGCCGGGAACTCGAGGTGGTCCTTCACACCATCGCGATCGGTCGGCCGATCGAACCGAACCCAGAAAAACCCGAGCCTGTCGGAGAAAACGATGGTCCCGACCTGGGGTTGCTGGCCAGGCTGGCGGAGCTTGGCGGTGGTCAATCGTTCGTGGCGGCCGATACCCAGGCTCTGGAACAGGTTTTCGACCGGATCGACACTCTCGAAAAAAGTCCTGTCGCGGGGACGGTCCGGACTCTTTATCGTGAGAAGTACGCACCGTGGGCCGCGGCGGCGCTGGGGCTCCTGACGCTGGAACTGGTGCTCGGCGGCGGTCGATTTCGCCGGCTTCCGTGAATCGCGCCGGGAGGCCCAATTGCTCACGCTGTTTGCTCATCCGGAACAACTCTGGCTCGGTCTTGGCCTGGTTCCGCTGGCGGCCTGGCTGTTCCGCTCGGCGCGCAGACGTCGAGCCGAATGGTCGGCGCTGGGGCAGGCGGACCGGGTTCCCGGAGACGGGGCGTGGGGTTGGCTCGCGGCTCTGGCACTGGTGATCCTCGCGCTCGGTCAGCCTCGCTGGGGACGGATCTTCGGGCCCGACGCACCAGCCGGCCACGATGTCGTGGTGGTGGTTGATCTGAGCCGGAGCATGGCCGCCGAGGATGCCGTGCCCAACCGCCTGGGAGTGGCGGTCGAATCGAGTTCGAGCCTGCTCCGGGCGCTCGAAACCAGCGCGGGGAATCGCGTGTCGATCGTCGGATTCGCCGGTCGAGGGGTGGTCCGCTGTCCCCTGACGTCCAGCATCGACGCGGCGCTCGAGGTCCTCCGATCGCTCAAGGTTGGCGAGATCACACCCGGCGGGACCGACCTCGGCTCGGCTCTCGAAGCCGCCATCGGCGCGTTTGATGACGAGGAGCATGTCGACGGTCGGACGATCGTCGTCTTCTCCGATGGCGAGGATCACGTCGGGTCGTGGACCTCGATGGTCGATCGGCTCAAGGCGAACCGGATTATCGTTCACTCGGTCGCCATCGGCGATCCCGAGAAAGGGTATCCCGTCCCCGGTCGTTCCGGGCAGACATCGAGCGAGAACGCGCCGGCGGACGAGACCCGACGATCCGACGTCGCGCTCCGGGAACTCGCGCTGGCGACCGGCGGCGCGGTCGTGCCGCTCGGCCTGGCCGCCGCCGATCTGGGGACGCTCTTTCGCGACAAGATCGAGCCGACCGCCCGGACCCGACGAGCCGACCTCCGTCTGCCCGAGCGAGCCGAGCGGTTTCCGATCTTCCTGCTCGGCGCGATCGCCTGCGGCCTGGCGGCGTCCTGGCCCGGTCTGGCCCGGCGAAGGGCGGGGCGAATCGTCCTCGTCACATCGACAGTTGCCGTGGTTCTGATCGCTCTCGGCGCGGGTCCGGCAGTCGAGAGTCCCGCGAGGCTCATCAGCCAGGGTGAGACCTCCTTCGCGCAAGGGAAGTTCGCCGAGGCTCTCAACGCCTTCGAACGCGTGATCCGTCTCGAACCCGGATCGGCAATCCCTCGCTACGACGCGGCTGCGGCGCTCTTCCCGCTCCACCGCTTTGCCGAGGCTGTCAGCCGCTATGAGGAAGCTCGCGAACGAGCGGATGCTCTCCTGACAATCAAGATCGACTACGCACTGGGAAACACCCGGCTGGCGCTCGGCGATATCCCGGGTGCTCTGAAGTGTTACGACGACTGCCTGAGTTCCACCTTGCCGGGCGCCGTCGCGGAGTCGGTCCGTAACGATGCCCGCGAGAATCGCGATTTCGCCGCCCGGCACTTGCCTCCCGAGCCCAATCCCACCGAGCGGGGCAACAATAACGCCCCTCGGACCAAGAAACCCCGGCCAAAGGGGAGCGATTCGAAGGACAACAACGGTGACCCCGATCCCTCAGAACCAACCTCGAATGATCCAGGGGGAACGAATACCGAGCGAAATCCCTCGACCGATGGCGGCAACCGAGGCTCTGGCGGAGCCGGCGGTTCGGGAGCCGCGCCACCGCGCGCCGGCTCGCCCGAATCACGACTGGATGAGTCGTTGAAGGTCATCCAGGATAACCGAAGCCGTCGGCCAGCCGACCCGCCCCCCTCGCGGTCGAAAGGGAACGGCAAGGACTGGTGAACCGTGCCCGACCTTCAACGAGCGTACAGGCCGATTGTCCGATGGATCTCCGTGGCGTCCCTGGTGGTGAACGTCGCGAAGGTGAACGCGCGGAACAGGCTGGCCAGGGCGATCAACTGGCCAAGGTCGTGATCGGTCTCTTCATAGGTTCGGTGCGACTTCGCCGCGAGTCTTCGGGCCAGAGGCTCCTGGATTCGCTTCACCTCGCGGGTCAGTCGTTGCGTATCGACCACAGCGAAGGTCTCGGCGCCGGCGACGTACTTCGCGCGGATCTCGTCGAGTGGTGATGCGGTCGGACCGGGCATCGTCGCAGATCGGGTGACCGCTTCGATCGAATTTCCCAGGGTGAGCCGATCGGGGTCGGATCGGTAAGCCATCAGAGTCCGTCCCCCGTCCTTGATCAGCGCGGTCAGTCGAGCTTCGCCGTGCGGTCGGGTCTCGACCTTGAGGTGCGAATCGCGGTATTTGGGATCGACCGCGACCAGGGCGAACATCGTCCGGAGCGCGTTGTCGATCGGTCCGGCCGGTTCGTCGCCACCCGGTTGGTTCGACCATCCCACGATGGCGACCCAGGGGAACGTGGGTTTTCCATTCGGCTCGGGTTCGACATCCAGATAAACGAACACCTGATGATGGAGCCGGGGAATCAGCCAGGTCATCGGTTCGTGGCCGAGCAACATCCCCTTGGCGACGAGCGTCAGATTCGCGACCGAGGGGCGATCGGCCTCGGGGATCAACGCGCGGGTCGCTTCGGCCACCGCGGCGAAGTCGATATTGGCCGCGACCACGGCGACCGCCGTCGGCGGAATCGGCGGGATTGAACCAGGCGCGGCCGACGGCTGGGTCAACCAGCGCTTCAGCCAGGGTTCGAGCTTGCCGGGATCGAGAACCTCATGCGAATGAAAAACGAACCCATCTTGCCACTGAACCGCGAATCCAAGCTGGCTGACCGCTCCGAGATAACGAGCGAACAAGGCCGGTAACCGGTCGGTCGCGGCCTTCGCCGGCGTCGAGTTTTCGGTCATCAGCCGTTCGAGGAGTCGAGGGTTGACGAACAAACTGACCAGCGCCCGTTCCGGGAGCCCGCCGCGGACCTTGCGGAAGTTCGGGTCGTTCCCCAGGCCCTGACCGTTCGCTGACTTCCGGTCGATCACGCCGTGGATCATCGCTTCCGAGTTCGACCAGGCGAATGGGCCGTCGTCGAACTGGATGTAAAATTCGGGCGGACGCTGGCCCGCCTTGAACTGGCGGACCATGTAAGTCGTGTTCCCGCGCGATCGCGACTCGACCCGATCAAGTTCACCGGAGCGCGTCTGGATCTCGTTGAGCGACTTGAGAATCCGGGCAACCAGTTCGCGATCCCTTGGCCGGACCAGGAGCAGCCCTTGCGCCAGGTCCGGCTGCGTCGGCGGACCCGGTTGCAGCGCCAGGATCACCGCGTCGCCGAGCAGGTCGTCACGGATCGCTTCGAGAGTCAGCCCGAAACTGGCCTGAATCTCATTCCAGGTTTTCTCGATGCCAAGTCCCTCGCGGGACGTCCGCCAGGATCGAATTGCTTCGAGCTGGTTCAGCCCTTGAAACAGGGCCGACTCGCGAATCTGCTTCGAGTGGCCCCGAAGATCCTCAACAGCCAGGGTCAGCCCCGAATCGGTGGGGACCAGCCGGAACAGATCCTCGGCCGGACCGGAACTCCGGACCTTCGCTCGGCACTCCGAACCGGTCAGGATCAGAGCCAGGGTCAACGTCAAAGTCAGGCAAGACCACCGCATCGGGACGGCCCTCGAACGCGAAACAAACCCGCGGGAGGTCCCGCCCTTGACTGATCGATTGATGGCCAGGCCGAGATCTTTCATGTGCGATTGCGCCGGGTTCCCAGATCATTGGCGGGCGCTTTCGTGGTGTCGGGCCAGCGATACCACCGTTCGGCCCGGTTGCTGTTTGCCGAGTACTTTGCCTGGAGTGGCGTCAGCCGCGCCTTGATCTTGACCAGATCCTCGGCTCGCCCGAGCTTTTCGAGGAAGGCCGCGTAATCGCGGAGCACCTCGACCAGGGCCGCCGCGTCCAGCTCCGGCTTGGAGTCCCAGATCGCGATCGCCTGAAGATACTTGGTCTCCGCTTCCTCGTTCTCGCCCTGACTGGCCTGAATCTTGGCCAGCCCATGATAAGTATGGGCCACCGATGGGTCGGCCGACCCGCGCGACTGCTCGAAAATCTTCAGGGCACGCATGAGCATCGGCCGGGCCTCGGCGAATTTCCCCTGCTGGAGATAAACCCAGGCCAGGTTGCTCAGGGCGTCGCCGGTATCGACATTCGAGGGGCCTTGCGACTGCTCGCGGAGCGTGATGGCCTGCCGAAACGGGCTCTCCGCCTCGTCATACCGACGCTGCGTGACCAGGACCAGCCCCAGAAGCGTCTCGCTCCGGGAATATTCAAACGCATTGGGACGGGCCGATTTCGCCTGCTGGTCGACCGCCCGCTTCAAGTAGAGTTCCGCTTCCTTGAACTGCCCCAGTTCATAGTAAAGCGTGCCAAGCTGGTTGAGCGTCTGAACGATGGCCGGCGAGTCGGCCTCCAGTTCGGCCTCCCGTGCCAGCAAGACCCATTTCACGAGCGGTTCGGCCTCGGCATGTCGCCCCTGGCTCTGGAGCGCCAGCGCGTAGTCGGCGTAGCTCCGCGCGAGAAGCCGGTTGTCCTTGTCGATACTGGCTTCCTTCTTGGCGACCTCGATGGCCGACGCGAACTCGTGTTCGGCCGTGTCGAAATACCCCTTCGAGAGCGCTCGCCAGCCCGCCCGGTTGAAGGCGTTCCAGCGAATGAATTCGTAAGGGTCTACTTTCGGCTTGCCCCTGGTCCTCGAATGCGCGTCCATGAAGTCTTCGAGCGAGTGCTGACCATGCGAGGCCGCCGGAATCGTCAGGATCAGGACCATCGCGAAAGTCGTCTGCCGGTTCATCGAGTTCGATCCTCCGTCCAAGGCACCGTCCGGGTCGGTTGAGCCGGGAGGACGCCTGCGCGGTCCTGGCTCCGGAATCGATGATGAACCATCTTGAGTCACCAGGCCAGCATTTTCCGGAAGTCGCTCAAAGACTCCCCTGCGAGTCTGACCGTTGCTTTTCCGGGCCGGGCGGCGGCCCGAGCAGGAAGCTGAAGGCGTGGCGGGCCGAACCCGAGATCGGTTTGACCCGATCACCGACGGTCTGGAACATCTCGGTCGCCGAGACACCGGCGACGGCCGAGGTCAGATCGGGCTCGGACCTCGGCGCGACGGGCGTCGGATCGTGGAAATCGTCGAGACTCAGGACATCGCGACCAATCCGGGCGGCGGGAGCCGAGGCTTCGAGCGCCAGGTCGATCGTGGCCGAGGTCGCCGCGCCGATCGTGGCCTCGATCGGTCGGGGCGAGATCGTCGGGTTGATCGCCAGGTCCGATCCGGGGGCGTTCCCCTCCGGGCGAGCTGTCCACCAGGTCAGCCCGACCGAGATCAGCGCCGCCAGAGTCGCCGCGCAGGTCATCGGCACCGCCAGCCGGCTCCAGCGCCGGGCAGGCCGACGACGTATCGGTGCGGGCGAGAGGGTCTGAAGTCGCTCGCGAGCCGCCAAGGACGGAACCGGCGGCGAACCCCAGGCCAGAACCGCCTGGCGGAGCAACCGGTAGCGAGCCGCAACCGCCTGGCAACGCTCGCAATCCGCGACGTGATCGGCCAGTCGCCGGTCCAGGTCGGGAGAGCCGTCCGATCGAGCGTCGAGAACCTCGTTCCAGCGGTTTTCGAATTCGCGACAGTTCATGCTCGCTCCCCGACCAGGTCGGACTGGTCCGCGCCGCTCCGGTTGCCGTCTGATCGTCGAGAAATCACTTGGTTCAACATTGGACCCCTCGCCGGGTCAGGTCGTCGGCCAGTTCGGCCCGGGCTCGATGGAGCCAGGTCTTGACGGTTCCGATCGGGCGGTCGATCACCAGCGCGATCTCTTCATAAGGGAGCCCTTGCTCGTGAAACAGCACAAAAACCAGGCGATAATCGGGACGAATTCGACCGAGAGCCCGTTCGAGTTCCCCGGCCAGGTCGTCCGGGTCGGCCAGACCGGGGCGATGGTCGACGGAGTCCTCGACCGATTCGGCGACGACCGGGCGCCTGGCCCGACGACCGAGCGCCGTCCGGCACCGGTTGGCGGCGATCCCGAGGAGCCAGGGGCGGAGCGGCCGGTTCAGGTCGAACCCGGCGATTCCCCCCAGGGCCCGGAGAAACGTCTCCTGGACCACGTCCTCGGCGTCGTGCCGGTGCCGCATCATCCGCAAGCAGAGTCCGAAGACCACGCCGTGGAAGCGGTCGAACAGCAAGCCAGGGGCCTGCGGGTCGCCGGACCGGAGCGTTTCCACCAACGCGCGGTCGTCCATCATGACGGGCCTTCGCCGAACAAGCGGGACGTCGACGAGCGGTCGTACATCCCGGATACCCCGGACTGGAGGATCACGTTTCAGGATTCGTCGAGGAACGGCGATTATTACAAAGCGAACCCCAGGCCGGAAAGACCTGGTGACCGGGGTGTTACCAGAAAGGTGGGTCACAGAGTCGTTGAGAGCGTTATGCCGTTTGGTGTCGCGAGCCCACCCGACGCCAGAGCAGACGTTACAGACCATGCAAAAACGCTCGAGAGCTTCGGCCATCAACGCGGTGAGGCATCAGGCTTTATTGTCATCAGGGACAAAAAAAGAGAACGGCGGCCGGCCCTTCGGGTAAGGGTTCGTGCCGCCGTTCCGGGCCTTGCGACTGGCAAGGGACAGGGATGATTCCGGGGTAGATCGGTTCAGATCAAGCCGTTGCCGCTGGAGAACTCGGTGAGCTCTTCGGCCGAACACTCGTGGAACTTCTGGCCGGTTCTCGCGAGTTCGCCACCGAGCCGGACGGCGATCTGGTGGAGTTCCGGCGAGTCGATCCGCCAGGCGATCTCGGCAAGCTGGTCGGGGGTGACGTCGGCGAGCCCCTGACCGAGCCGTTCGAGTTCGGATTCGAGCCGCAACATGGTTTCCAGCATTTCGGCGTGGGTATCCGCCGATCCCCCCACCAGGATGCATTGATCCCCGGTGCTGAGCCGTTGCTGGTTGTCGCTTCCGTCGAGGCCGAACCCGATGATCGCGGCTCGGAGCCTTCGGGTACCGGCTTCGGGTTGGATGGTCATGGCGGGGGAGACCTTTCGCGTCTGGGGAGTCGATGAATGGCGATCGGCCGAAGGGTCCAGGTCCCCACCGCGGCCCGCCTCGCCACGCGAATTCTTATCGGCTCACCAGGCTCGGTCGGAGAGTGCCGCGGCGCGGATTCGAGGGGTCCGAGCCCGCCCTCGCGGCATCTTGCTTACGACCCGCCCAGGCATTCCTTGGCGGTCGCCCGCGCCACGCGGTACGCATAGCGGAACGTGATCGCTCGGGCCTCGATCTGTTCCTCGCTGAACAGTCTTCCTTCGCTCGGGGGTAATCCCGCCAGGCTGATCGTCAAGGGAAGCAGGTCGAGAAACTGGCGATACTTTTGCTGAAGATCGGCGGCCGGGCTCTCAGCGGACATGGTGCGGGCTCCTGAGTCGGTGGAAAGTGGCGGAGGGAGAGCGCGTCCGGTCGGGTCGGGTCGGCTCGATGCGACTCGGGTGAGGCCCGAAGCTCTCCAGTCCCCAAATTAGCGAACCGGGCCACCGGTCGGCAAGCGTCCGGTTCCGGCGGTTGGCAGCGATCTCGACAGCCTTGTGCCTCGCTCTCTGGCCACGCTGAATTCTAATGGGATCGACCTAAAGTCAGCCAGGCCGGATGAATCGGTATCGGAAGGCTTTGACGGCAATTCAAGTTCGGGATATATTGGCGATAAGATCGAATGGCCGTTTCTCGACGGCGCGATCCTGCGGATTTCCTCATTTTCTTCCCTTCAGGAGGTTTGTTTGATTCAACGCGAGGTGGAGGAATCCCCACCTGGATTCCAATCGATGGGCCTGAGCCGAGCGATGCTCGACGCTCTCCGACGGGTGCGTTACACGTCCCCTTCACCCATCCAGGCCGGTTTGATTCCCGAGGCCCTCGACGGTAAGGACGTCATCGGCCAGGCCAAGACCGGCACCGGCAAGACGGCCGCTTTCGGCATCCCCTTGATCGAGATGCTCGAAGCCCGAGGCAAAGGCCCCCAGGCCATCATCC
>JAJYCH010000111.1 GCA_021778575.1 Planctomycetota bacterium | reverse complement strand
TTCCCATCGACGCGCCGGGCTGGACCCGGACCCAACGGGTCTGGAGTTTCGCCCGAAATTCCGAGGCCGCGCTGATCGCGGCCGAAGGTCGTTACGACTGCACCGTGGGCCTGATCAACACCTGGCATCACGACGTCATCATCCCGCAAGGAGGCGTTCACGCCGCCAGTCTCCAGGCCAATTCGCTCCGGTTTGCCTCGGGCTGGAGACGCCGGGCTTACGTCCTCGGCAAGCAGGCGAACCCGAAGTCCTGGGTCTATCGAGCCATCGAGAACCGCCAGTACGACCCGGCCCGACACGCCCGGGTCATCGCGGTCTCGAACATGGTTCGCGGGCACCTCGAACGCTATCACGACGTCCCTCGCGACCTCATCCACGTGGTCCCGAACGCGATCGACGCCCGACGGCTCGAACTCGACGATCCCCAGGCTGCTCGGGACGCCTTCCGGAAATCGCAGGGCCTGCAAGCCGACGACCTGGTGGCCCTCTTCGTCGGTCATAACTACGCGCTCAAGGGGCTCCGTCCGCTCTTGCTGGCGGTTCGCGAACGCTTGCGCCGCGAGCCGGGCCAGCGGCCGATTCATCTACTGGCCTGTGGCGGCGGCAAGCCCTCGCGGTTCCAGAGGCTCATCGCCGAGCTTGGGCTGGCCGATTTCGTCCACCTGCTCGGTTTCCAGGACGATATTCGCCCTTGTTTTCACGCCAGCGACTTCTTTGTCTTGCCCACCTATTACGACCCCTGTTCGCTGGTGGTCTTCGAGGCCCTGGCCTGTGGCTTGCCGGTGATCACCACGGCGGCCAATGGCGCGGGAGAGTTGATCAGCGAGGGGCGCGAAGGATTCGTGATCCCCGCCGCCGACGCGATCGACTCGCTCGCCGACGCACTCGACCGGATGACCGATGATGGCCAGCGTGCCCGGATGGCAACCAAGGCCCGGGTGCTGGGCGCGCAGCAGTCGTTCGACCAGCATGTCGCCCGGCTGATCGCGGTGTTTGAACACGTGGCCAAATCTCGGGCCATGCGACAAACCGGTCGATCGGCGGCCTGATCTTCTTGACCTATCGAATCGAACGGAGCCCGAACCGATGCAAGCGATCCTCCTGGCGGGTGGTAAAGGCACGCGGCTCCGCCCTTACACGGCGGTCTTGCCCAAGCCACTGATGCCGATCGGCGAGGTCGACCCGCTGCCGATCATGGAGGTCGTCCTCCGCCAGCTCGCCCGCTTTGGTTTCGATGAGGTCACCGTCATCACCGGCTATCTGACCGAGCTGATCGAAGCCTTCTTCGGCGACGGCCGGAAGTTCGGCACGCGGATCACCTATCAGCGCGAGGTCACGCCGCTCGGGACGGCCGGCGGACTCGCCTTGCTCGACCGACCCGACGAGTCGGTCCTGGTCATCAACGGCGACATCCTGACAACGCTCGACTTTGCCGAGATGTACCGGTTTCATCACGATCGAGGCTCGGCCGCGACCATCGCCTCGTATCCTCGCGAGGTGAAAATCGACTTCGGCGTCCTCGAATTCGGCGACGACCCGCACATCCTCACCGGCTATCGCGAGAAGCCCGAATTCTCGTTCCAGGTCAGCATGGGTCTTTATATCCTCAGCCCTCTGGCCTGGGATTATCTCGAAGCCGGTCAGACCTTGCAGATGCCCGACCTTCTGGAGACGATCCGGGGGGCGGGACAGCCGGTCCTCTGCTTCAAGCAGCCGTGCTACTGGCTTGATATCGGCCGGCACGACGACTATGCGACGGCCAACGAAGTCTTCGAGGCCCGGCGCAAGTCGTTCCTCGGCGACGGTCTGTTGCGCGTCGATCCCGGCACTTCCGCCATCGAGCACGGACCGATCGGCCAGCCGGGCCGGGCCAGGACGACTCCTCGGATCGGGCGTGACACATGAGCGCGGGACTGACAACGATCGGCTCGATCCTGGTCGCCTATCTGCTCGGCTCGATCCCGTTCGGGCTCGGAGTCGCGCGGATCTTCGGCAAAATTGATATCCGGACCGTCGGATCGGGAAACATCGGCGCGACCAACGTCGGCCGGGTCCTGGGCTTTCGCTACTTCGTCCTGGTCTTCTTGCTCGACTTCCTCAAAGGGTTTTTGCCCACGCTCTACCTGCCGATTTTCGCCCGTCACGAGACTGGGCTCCGACTGGCCGACTTGCCCGTCCTGGTCGCGGTCGCGGCGATTCTGGGCCACAACTTCCCGGTTTACCTCAAGTTCCGGGGCGGCAAGGGAGTCGCGACCAGCCTGGGCTCGGTCTTCGCGCTCGACGCAGTTGCCAGCGGAGCCTCGGCCTTTGGCTTCGCAATGTTCCTGTTGTTGACTCGTTATGTCTCGATGTCCTCGATCCTGGGAGGGCTGGTCTGGCTGGCCGTCCACTTCGCCCGGATCGAGAATCCTTGGGCCAGGGACCAGATTGCCATGAGCATCGCCGCGATCGGTTTGATGGGCCTGCTGGTCGTCCGCCACCGCAAGAACCTGGTCCGGATCGGGCAGGGGACCGAGCCCAAGATCAACCTCCGCAAGCCCCGACCGCCCCGCAACCAGCCCGAAGGCAAGGTCTGGATGCCGATCCTGATCGCCTTGACGGTGATCACCCTGGGCGCTTCGGGCTTTGCCTTGAACGCGAGCCGGAAGTTCTCGGCGGTCAGTGGCCCTTATCAGGTGGTTGAAGTCGCCCGGGTCGCCACCGGTCACCAGCGGGCCGAGCGACTGGAGTTTCTCGACCACGGCAAACGCCTCGCCGCGACCTGCCCGCGCTATGGTCGAGTGATGCTCTACACGGTGACAGCCGGCGATGGACTCGAATTGCTCAAGGATCTCGCGCTCGAAGGAAAGCCGGTGGCGCTGGGCTCGACCGCCGATCGCCTGTTCGTGCTGGTCCGGCCCAATAACGACGCTCGCCACATCGAGGAAGGTTGGCTCGAAACCTTCGATCTGGCCGGTCAATCGCTCGGCCCGAAGCTCCGTGTCGGCCTTTATCCCGACGACCTGGCGGTCAGCCCGGACGGCCGGCATCTCCTGGTCCTCACGTCGGGTCGAGGCGAGGGAGGCCCTCACCGCGCTTCACCTTGCTTGACGATCTATGAGACAAAATCGGCGAAAATCGTCGGCAAGATCTCGTTCGACCATCCCGGCGACGACCCGTCGCGGCTGGCGCTCGCGCACGATGGAACCCGGGCCGCCGTTTCGCTCCAGGGATCAAACGCCGTGGCCTGGATCGACCTGGCCGACCTCGGCCAGCCTCGACTGATCGCCCGGTCCGCCTGGCCCGAAGGATCGACGCCCGACGCGATCCGATTCGACCAGGCCGGCGGGGTCCTCGCCGTCGACGAGGGGGATCAAGGACTCTGGTATCAAGCCGAACCGCTGGCGAAGCCGACCATCCGCCCGATCGAAGGCGGGATCGGCGACGTGATCGAGATCCCCGGTCAACCGTTGACCTGGGCGGTGACCTTGCCGTTCGACTCGGGAATCGGACTGCTCCCGGCGGGATCATCGACGGCCGACGACCTGGCGATCCTCCCCTTGAAAGGACGCGCCAACCTCGCCTCGACCCGGCCCCTCGGCCTGGCCTACTCCACCGATCGAGGTTTGATCGCCGTCGCCAACCGATCGGGAGGAAGCGTCCATCTGGTCGCCCTCCGGACGGGGCCGAAGACTCCCTGAAATCTGGTCCAAGCAAAGCGCCGGGGTTGCATCAATTGTAGGGTCCGCTGTGCGGACCGTGGTTTCGATCCACAAATCTCGAAGGTCCGGTCGTTGCCCCGTGGTCTGGCGAAGCCCGCAACCACGGTCCGCAGAGCGGACCCTACCAGACCTCACAATCCTCCTGACTCTCCACCTCGGACTCTTGTCCCAGATTCGATTTCCGGCTACTCTCACGGAGAGAGCTGGCGATCGACTTCGGGCACTGGGGGGCGGCGCGATGGAAAAACCAGGGTTGGTCGACTACCTGATCCTGCCGCTGAAGTGGCTCGAGCGCTCGAAGGGCTGGAAGCGCCGGGGGTTGGTGCTGCTTTATTCGTTGATCTTTCTGGCGGGCTCGGCGCTGTCCTGGCGCGAGCTGCATCTCTGGCGACTGCCGAACATTGTTGAGCCGTTCGACGTGGCGAAGTACGGCACCGTCACCCTCGCCGAATCGGACAACGCCCGGCCGCTCTATGAACAAGCGGTCGCCCTGATGCACAGGCCGCTTCCGTCGGTCCAGAGTCTCTATATGAGAGGGTATAAGTTCGACGCCTGGGCGACAGCCGATCCGCTGCTCCGTCAATGGGTCGAAGAGAACCGACCGGCGCTCGCCACCTGGCTCCAGGCGACCGAACGCCCTGACTTTCTGCTTCGCCAACCGAACCAGATGCAGATCTCATCCAACCTCGACCTGATCCAGTCGTTCCGCGAATTCAACCGGATGGCCCTGACCGAAGGGGCTCGACGACGCGAGGCCGGCGACCTCGAAGGGGCCTGGGTCTATTATCGAGGAGTGATCCGGTCGAGCCGACACGCCGGACGATACGGCGGTTTGATTCAGCGACTCATCGGCCACGTGATCCTCACCGTCGCTCAGCCGTCGATTGTCCAGTGGACCCAGCATCCCGCGCAGACCTCGGCGCTCCTGCGTCAGGCGATCCGCGATATCGAGGTCTGCCAGGCCATGACCCCGCCCAAATCGACAATGATCCGGGTCGAATATTACGTGATTCGCGACGCGCTCGATCATCCGTCCGACTGGAAACGGTACGGGATCGATGAATCGAACCTGGAAACTTACTGGTATATGAATCTGACCGGCGTCAGCGCGACCCGTCTGTTCCTGCTTCGCGAACCGGAGCGAAGTCATCGGGTGAACCGGCTGATCACCGCCGGTCTCCTGGCGCAGATTGATCGGCCGCGCTGGGCTCGTCCCAAGCTCTTTTCCGAGCAATATATGCTCTATGAAAACGACGACCGGACCCCCTGGCAACTTCGCTCGATCGGTCCCGAAGCCTTGTCCGGTTGGGCCGACCACTCGGCCGTGAGGTTTCTCATGCCGGGTTATAGCTCGGCGATCGCCCGGCTCGATTTCGAACCCGGCATTTTCGATCACTGGCGGCTCCAGATGGCCGAACGAGCCTACCAGATCGACCACGGCCAGCCCGCGAAGACGTATGCCGACCTGATTGGATCTTACCTCGCCGAGCTACCCGAAGGGATGGAACCGGGCGACGCGTTGAGTGCCCCGAAGCCGGCCCCTTGAGCGATCGATCACCCCGAAATCGGCTCAAGCTTCGCTTGTCTCGCGGTCGCCAGCGCGGTCCGGACCATCAAGAACTCGCCAACATTTTCAATCGTGAGGAGTCCGACCGGCCGCCCGTGCTCGGTCACTTCCAGGCAGGGCTCCCCCCCTTGACGGAGCCGGGCGATCGCCGGGGCGAGCGGCTCGCCGATCTCGACCCGGCCGAGTTCGATAAGCGGCGCATCACCGACGAGCAAGTCATTCCCGCCTCGGGCGAGCCCGGCGAGCAGGGCGTCACGGGTCAAGACCCGATCGGCCTGACCGACACCAAGGACCGGAAAATCCTGCTGGGTCCCGGCCAGGAGCAGCCCGACGGCATGCCCCAAGGTGTCGGACGGGGCCAGAGTTTTGTAATCGGTGAGCATCGCCGATCGGATCGGGATATCGCGCAACGAGACCCGTTCGAGAACCTGCCGGGCCTCTCCCTCGGCTCCGATCCAGACGAACAGGGCGATCAGCAAGAGCATCGGGTTGCCGGTCGTGAGCCCGAAATAACCGAACAGGATCGCCATGAACTGGCCGATCCTCGCGGCCAGGTTCGTGGCTCGACTGTACTCCATCCGGAGCGCGAGCAACGCCCGAAGAACCCGCCCGCCATCCATCGGAAACGCCGGCAGAAGATTGAACAGGAAGAGAAAGACGTTCACCGTCATCAGTTTGGGCAAGAACGAGCCATCAACCAGAAACTGCGGGTCCTGACTGCTCGATGGGACCCGGACTCCGGCGAGCCAGAGCGTCGCCACGATCGCCACGTTGACCAGAGGTCCGGCGATGGCGACGACCAGTTCCTCGGACGGTCGCTCGGGCATCCGTTCGAGCCGGGCCACGCCACCGATCGGCAAGAGCGTGATATCCGCCGTGGCAACTCCATAGCGCCGGGCCGCTAGAGCATGGCCAAGCTCATGAAGAACAACGCAACCGAAGATGGAAAGGACAAAACCAACACCTTCCGCCGTGGTCGCCAGGTCGTTCCCCGCCGCCCAGTGACCATAGACCACCCAGGCGATCAGGATCAAAAAAGTCCAGTGAAGATAAACCGGGATACCCGCCAGCCGACAGATTTTCCACGACCACGACATGCGCGAAGGCCCCAAAGTCCTCGGGGACACCCGAGATGGTGCCGGTCCCCCTCATTTCATCTTAAGGATTGCATCGAGATTGCGCCAAGAAGGGGGAACCGGAAGTCCAGACCGTTTGAGCTCCCGCTCTCGGCTGCCCTCGTCATTCGCTCCGGCCAACTTGAAACGCACGATGTCCCCTTTTTGATATTTTACTTCCCGTGGCAACCTCTCTGGACTTATGGGGCTTCCCCGAAATCGACCGACCTGGCAACCCGGAAATTGAGCCAGGACGAGACATTCGCCTGGCTTCGAGCCATGGTCGGGTCGAGAAGGAAGCTCCAGCCCCGGGCAGCGGCCCAGGCCAGGATCATGGGAAGGACCAGGAAGAACCGGGCATAGAGATAAACAGGCTTCTGGATATAAGCGAACGCAAAGAAGCTCAGGGCGACAACGCCCGCGAAGACGATCACGAACCGGGCTCCCGAGTCGATCCAGGCCACCCGGACACAGGCCAGCAGACCGACCAGGGCGACCACGTCGACGCCCACCCGGAGGGCCTGCGTTCCCCAGGCAAACCGATAGTCGAGGGGGACGGATTCCGTCGTCAGCGACAACCCTTGAACACATTCGTTCATGCAGTGAAGAACAAGCCTGGCATCGATCGTGACCACGTTCTTCTGGGTCAGGATGAAGAAGAACTTGGGCAAGATTCCCGCCTGGACGATCGAACCGCCTAACCCGCCCAGGGTCAGAAAGAGCAGGAATGTCTCGATCCGGAGCGGGGTCCTCAGGCCGATCGGCTCCCAGCCGAGCCGGTCGGCAAGCTTGAGCAGGGCCAGGAAAACCAACTCGGCCCCGGCGACGATCACGAACCACATGTGTAACGTGTATGCCACAGCCAGGCTTGCCGCGAAGGGCCAGGCCGTCGAGCGGTCGGGGCGCGTGGCGAATTTCTTGAAGTAGTACAAGTGAATGATCGAAATCATCATCAACAAGCTATAAGATCGCCCTTGTATCCCGGCCATGATGGTGTCCGGCCAGATCGCCAGGAGCAGGCCGAGCATCGTCGCACCGGGCCGGCCCAGTTCCTTCAAGCTGAATCGGTAAGCGACGGCCGGCAGAAGCATCGCCCCCAGCAGCGCGGGAAGGCGGACACTGAACGGCGAGTCGCCAAAGACCCGGAGGCTCACCCAGGCCAGGACCGAATAGCCGAGCTGGTTGTTCGCCCCGCCCATCGTGGTGAGCATGCCGGTGAACGGAATCCTCAGGTGTTGTTCATAATTGACGAGTTCGTCGCCGATCAGCGGTCGCTTCATCATCGGCGCGATCTGACCCAGGACCAGAATCGCCAGCAACGTCGGCACCGCCCAGTCGAGCGCCCGGAACCGGCCCCGATGGGTCGGACCGTCGGGATCATCGGTCGCGATCCCCTCCGGATCATGATCCTTCGACGCGAACTCGACCGACCGGACCCCCCGGGCCAGCAACGCCACACCCAGGAACGCCAGGCCAAATTTAGCCAGGATTGGCGATAACTTGGCGACGGCCTCACGAGTTTTCTGGCGGTCGAGATCTTCCGTCCCCCGACCTTCGGGGCGAGGTGACAAGCTGAAAATGACGTCGCCCAAAGTCCGGGCCGGCAAAAATTTCAGGAGACCCGCCGAGGTCAGGAACAGGAGCGACCCTAACCCATAAGCAAGAATGATTTTCTGACTGAACCAGCCTACACGCATCCCGGTTGCCACGGCGTTCATCTGGTGAATCCCTTCGATGTCCATCCTGGTGCCGCACGCATTCATGCGGTGCGAATGATGGCGAGAAAGCCCGATCCTGGAAAGGGTTCACGGGGAGATCGCAGAACCCAGACGCAGACAACCATTCCGATGTTCACGGTTCGCGCGAAGGCTCGTCCGGCGATCTCCCATCGGAACAATCGAGATCAAAACGGTGCATGATCAAATCAAATGTGATGGCTCATCAGAAATGAACCATCACCATTGATCTTCCCATCAACCAGCGCCGGCTCAATCCGCGAAGGCGTAGCGAACGATGCAGTAAAGGGCCTGGAATCCATCTTTGATTCCAATTTTCTTGCCCTCGCTGTAGTCGCGGCCGTTGTAGCTGACAGGGATCTCGTAGATCCGGCAACGTCGAGCGGGCCGCCCGCCGAGCGCGGGAACCTGGAACCGCGCGATCTTCGCCGTCACCTCGGGCTCGAAGCCGAAGCGGTTGCTTTCAAGCTTGATCCCCTGAATGACCTCGCGACGGAAGACCTTGTAGCAGACCTCCATGTCGGTCAAATTCAGGTCGGTGAAGAAGTTCGACAACATCGTGAGCATCTGGTTGGCCATCGAATGCCAGAAATGCAAGACCCGGTGCGACTCGCCCACGAACCGCGAGCCGTAAACGACGTCGGCCTTGCCTTCGATGATCGGCTGGAGAAGCTGGGGATATTGCGCCGGGTCGTATTCGAGGTCGGCGTCCTGGACAATCACGATGTCGCCCCGCGCGTGGGCGAAACCGGTGCGGAGAGCCGCCCCTTTCCCCTGATTCTTGTCGTGAAAGACGATGGTCAGATCGGTCTCTGTGTCCATCATCCCCTGAAGGATCTCGCGGGTTCCGTCCTTCGAGCAGTCATCCACCAGGATGATCTGCTTGTGAACCGGCACGGCGCGGACCTGTCGGAGGATCTCGTGGATCGTGTTCTTTTCGTTGTAAACCGGGATCACGACCGAGAGAACCAGGTTCTCGGGGATCTGGTAAATCCCGAGACGGCGGCAGGTTGCCTCTCCCAGATTCTTGATCAGCCAGCTCACCCGTTCGCCTTCTGCTTCAGGCGACTGAGCCTCCAAATCGTCGCAATCGACAGAGTCGGCCGATGGGGAAATGGAAGCCGAATGAGGGTACATTGCGTTAGACTCCATTCATGACGCAAGAAGCCAAGCCGAACATCGAAACGTTGCCAAACGACTGTCGAGCGCTTGCAATCGTCCAGCTACGGGGTGTAACAAAGCAATCGCAAACCATCGACCGATTACGACAACATACTCTTGATTGGAAAATCTGGAAGTGACATCCCGATCCCCCGGGAGTTTGGGGTATCTGGGATAGAGAGGCTTGTCCTGGTAGAATCAACCACAAACTGTGCTAACCCGCCGCCCCAATCGCGAAATATGACGTTGGTGCCGTTGTCGTTCACCTACTCTGTTTCGAGGTCTGATCATGATCGTTTCCCCCGCGCGAATTGAGGCGAATCGGCGGAATTCTCAGCTTTCGACTGGTCCCCGGACCGATGAAGGCAAGATGAAATCACGCGCGAATTCGTTGAAGCATGGGCTTTGTTCGTCGGTCGTCGTGGCCGAAGACCTGGCCTTGATCCGTCA
>JAJYCH010000110.1 GCA_021778575.1 Planctomycetota bacterium | reverse complement strand
GTTAGGAGACCAAATGGATTCACCGACCCGTCCCCACCACCCCACCAGATCCATAAACCTCCGACGCCGCCGCCAGCCCAGCACCCGGTTCGACCGGATGCCCCAGTTCTCGGAGGCAGGTTTCGAGCGCGGCCAACACCAGCGTCACGTTCGCCGGCCTCGAACCGTGCCCCATCAGGCCGATCCGCCAGGCCGCTCCCTTGAACGGGCCGAGACCGCCGCCGATCTCGATTCCCCACTCGCTCAACAGCCGGCGACGAACGGTCATGTCGTCGATCCCGTCGGGAATCCGGACGCAGTTGAGCTGCGGAAGCTGGTGCCCTTCGGCTGTCACGTACGACAGGCCCAGGGCGGTCAGACCGGCTTTCAAGGCCCGGTGATTCTTCAGGTGCCGGGCGTGTCGAGCTTCGAGCCCTTCCTCGACGACCAGCGCCAGAGCCTCGCGGAGCGCGTAGTTCATGCTGATCGGTGCGGTGTGGTGATAGAACCGGTCGGAACCCCAGTAGCGCTGGATCATCTGCATGTCGAGATACCAGCTTTGCACCTTGGTCTTGCGATTGGCGATGACCTCGGCCGCCTGGGGGCTGAACGAGACCGGGGCCAGGCCGGGCGGACAGCTCAGGCATTTTTGCGTGCCCGAGTAAACCGCGTCGATCCCCCAGGCGTCGATCTCGACCGGCACACCGGCCAGTGACGTCACCGTATCAATGGCGATCAGCGCCCCGGCTTCGTGGGCAATCTGGGCGATCTCCTCGACCGGTTGCCAGGCCCCGGTGGACGTCTCGGCATGGACGATCCCGACCAGCTTCGGCCCGACCCGGTGGATCGCCGCCTTGACTTCCTCGGGGTCGAAGACCTCGCCATAAGGCCGCTCGATCGCCGTGACCTGCGCCCCGGCACGTTCGGCGACGTCGACCATCCGGCCGCCGAAAACACCGTTGACGCAGACGAGCATCTTGTCGCCGGGCTCGATCAGGTTGACGACGACCGCCTCCATCCCCGCCGAGCCGGTGCCCGAGACCGCCATCGTCAACCGGTTCTCGGTCCGGAAAACGTGGCGGAGGAGCATCTGCGTCTCATCCATGAGAGCCACGAACTCGGGGTCGAGATGCCCGAGCAAGGGCATCCCCAGAGCCGCCAGAACCCTCGGGTGGACCTCGCTCGGCCCCGGCCCGAGCAAGACGCGAGTCGAAGGGCTCAAAGGGGCGGGAGCATCGATCGGCAAAGGAGTAGTGGCGGCCACGGCAGGTTACCCGTTTCGAGGACTCAGGACTGGGGACTCAAGGACTCAAGGGTAGGAAAATCGGCCAGGCGCATCAATGGGCCTTGCGATGGACGGGGTTGACAGAGTCGGTTAAATTCCCCTGGCCTGCGGCTTTTTTGGAAGGAGTGCAGACATGGAAACAATATCGAAGCCTGCCAAACCCTGGTATCGCCGGTTACGCTTCCGGATCAGCATCCGGACGTTGATCGTGATCGTGCTCGTGACCGGCGGTGGGCTGGGTTGGTGGGATTATTCGGCGCGCAAGCAGCGCCTGGTGGTCCGTGACATCGAGGCGGCGGGCGGAAAGGCGAATTATGAGTATGTGTTCGTCGGGCTGATTTCCAGGCCAGGAACTGCCCGAGAATTTTGGCGATGGCTCGCGAACAACCTGGGTATCGATCGTGTCGCCAACGTAACCTCGGTTTCGTTTTCCAGCCAACGCCCCCTACCGAAGAATCCGATCGACGACGCCCTGATGGCGGAGATCGCGAAGCTCTCCCGTTTGAAAACACTTCAACTCTATGATCGAATCGAGATCACCAGTTCGGGAGTTGCGTCGCTCGGCCATCTCAAACAGCTCACCAGTCTCGACCTTAGCCTGAAGAAAGACAAGCGACTCGACCTGTCGCCCCTGGCGAACCTCAAGTCGCTCGAATCTCTTCAACTCGTCCGTTTCGAAATAACAGACGAGGATCTGGCTCACCTCTCGGGCCTGATTCAACTCAAAAACCTGACGGTCTTTCCGATGGAAACGGACGGACCCGGAGTCACAGATGACGGCCTCGCCTATCTCGCGGGTTTGACCCAACTGCGGGGACTCCAACTCGACAGCTCGCATATCAAAGGCGCAGGCCTGGCCCATTTGTCGCGGATGACTCAACTGGAGTCACTCAAAATCGAATACACCCGAGTCGAGACCCTGGAGTTCCTACCTACCCTACCTCGATTGAAATCGCTCGCAATGAATCAGACGCCAATCACCGATAAAGGGCTGGCCGGAATCACGCGATTTCCCAATCTCACGTTCCTCAATCTTCAAGGGACACCCATCGGCGACGACGGTTTGGCCCATCTGAGCAAGCTCCGAAGCTTGAAGGACCTCGATGTCGGGCGATCGAAGGTGACCGACGCTGGCCTCGCGAATCTGGCTGGCCATCCAGGGCTCGAATCCGTCTGTCTCTGGCGCACCAACGTCGGCGACACGGGCGCGAGCAGCCTGTCGACCTGCCCGAAGCTCAGCGACCTGAATCTCTGGGACACAAAGTTGACCGACGCCGGCCTCGTCAAGCTGGCTGCAATGCCGAGTATGACGATCCTGGATGTCGCCCGAACTGGCGTCACGAAGAATGGTGAAGCGAGCGTCGCTCGTACCGGACTCAGGATTTCTCGATAAGCTTTACCGCCGATCGGAATGGAAATCATGAGCGAGCCATCCACCCCACCCAGACCCTGGTATCGCTGCCTGAGACTCCGGATCAGCATCCGGAGCCTGATCGTCCTGGTCCTGATCATCGGCGGTGGGCTGGGTTGGATCGTCCATCGGGCGAGGGTTCAGCGCGAGGCTGTTGTTACGATCGAGGAAGCCGGCGGATTAGTTTTCTACGATTTCCAGCGGACCGATTACGACATCGATCCGCCGACTCCGCCACCAAAACCCTGGCCCGAATGGGTCATGAACATTATTGGAATTGATTATCTGTCGGATGTTGTTAGCGCGTCCCCATCACCATTGTTAGAAACCGAAAACAAAGATAAATTTTTTGCAGCCGTTACACGCCTTCGAGGACTGAAGTCCCTCGGTCTCGTTTACGATCTGATCAATGACGATGACCTCGTCCATCTTCGGGATCTCACGCGTTTACGTGACCTCACTCTCAGTAGCAGTGCCCTCAAAGGGCCGGGTTTCGTTTATCTGGTCGACATGAAAGATCTGCGCGTCCTAGATGTCGGGAATATTCCGGCTTCTGACTCCGACCTGGCGGCTCTGGGAAAGCTCAATCAACTCGAATCGCTGCGATTGGGCGGACCAAACATCACCGATGCCGGTCTGACCCATCTCCGGGGTCTTGACCTGCGAAAACTGAGCCTCTGGAAATGCCAAATCAGTCCCCGCGGCCTGGCACAGGCGGAAGGATTATCTCAACTCGAAAGCTTGTTACTCGACGATTTAAGGGTCGACGATCTCCAGCCATTGCAGGCTCTGAAAAGACTCGAACGGCTGCGAATCTTGAATACCCAGTTGACCGATGAGTCGCTTGGCCCGTTGAAAAAATTTCGAGGGTTGAAATGGTTCGGTATCGATTCTCCGCAAATCACCGACGCCGGAATGATACCCCTCCAGAGCCTGACCGGATTGACTTACTTGAGTCTCAATAACGCACAAATCACCGATAGTGGCCTGGCAAGGCTCGCTGGCTTGACGAAACTGGAAACGCTTGTCATCGGCGGCACCAAAATCACCGACGCCGGGCTCGTTCACCTGGCGGGGATGAAGAATCTGAGCAGAGTCGATCTCTTGTTTACTTCAATCACCGACGCCGGCCTCGCCCATTTCTCCGGCCTGAAGAACATCGAGTACCTGAATCTCTGCGGGACAAATATCACCGACGCCGGGCTCGTTCACCTGGGCGGGATGAAGGGAGATGCCTTGATTGACCTATCAGCGACAGGCGTGACGCCCACGGGCGTGGCTTCGTTGAAGAAGGCGGCACCACGGATGCTCATCCTGCCCTGATCGCGCCGGGTTTCGCGGGATTCATGGTAGGATGGCTCGACCGGATCGGGTTTCATGAATCACCATCCAGGAAAGCCGGAAGATGGCCTTCGGCGACTTCACCTTCCCCCAGGTCCAGGCCGATCTGGGTCTGACTTTCACCGAGGCAGATCTCTTTTCGAGCGTGCCGCCGATCGCTCTCCGCGCGGATTTTGCATCAACGATCGGCGAAGGCGTGACGATCGCATTGGCGATCAATACCGAGAAGGCGAAGTCGGAATTCATCATCGCGCCCATCCTGCTCGAATTGCGTCGCCAGCTTCCGGGAGCGTTTGCCCTGTTCTCGGGGATCGAGCTGAATGTCGAGGCTTCGAAGGGATTAAACGGGGTTTGCGACTTCATCCTGTCGGGGTCGAATCTCCAGTTCGTTCTGAGCGCGCCGCTGGTGACGATCGTCGAGGCCAAGAACGACAACCTCCGGAACGGCCTGGGGCAATGTATCGCCTCGATGGTCGCGGCCCAGATTTTCAACGACCGCGCGGCAACCGCGATCAAGGTCGTTCACGGAGTCGTCACGACCGGCAGCGCCTGGAAGTTCCTTCGGCTCGAAGCGTCAAGTCTGACCATCGATCTGAAGGAATATTACATCGATGACCTCGGCAAGCTCGTGGCGATCTTGCAGTCACTGATCCGACCCGTCTGACAGTACCAGAATTCCTCGAAGGATCGCCGAACGATGGCATTTTCCGATTTCAACCTCGAAACAGCCGTCGATCGGCTCGGCCTGACGCTGCCGGCCCGTTCCAACCTCTTCCTGGGTCTGGAACCGTTGGAGATCCCGCCGATCCTCCAGACGGTGATCGAACGTTGGGCACCGCAGGCTCTGGAGGTGAATACCGAGAAGGCCCGATCGGAATTGATCATCGCGCCGATCTTGATGGAAGCGGCTCACCTGACTGGTGGTCGTCTGGGAGTCTACTCAGGCATCAGTCTCGACGTCGACCGCGAGCGAGGATTGTTCGGCCGCTGCGACTTCCTGGTGGGCCGGAAGGCGGGACCATTCCTGCTCGGCTCGCCGCTCCTCGCGGTGGTTGAGGCCAAAAACGAGGACATTCCGGGAAACCTCGGCCAGTGTGTTGCCGAGATGGTGGCGGTTCGGGAACTGAACGAGCGGAAAGGGAACCCCACGCCAACGGTCCATGGAACCGTGACCACCGGCTCGGAATGGCTGTTCTTACGCCTCGACGGACACGCCGTGACCTTTGATAGCCAGGATCGACCCTTGAACGACCTCGGCAAAATCCTGGCCTACTTGAAGGCGATCGGATCAGAGAATCCCGTTACGCCGTCCGCTCCTTCACCAGCCCGCTGATCTCCTTGAACCGAGGATGTTCGGCCGACTCGGTCCACTCGAACAGGACGGCTTCGCTGGTCGAGATGACCGCTCCGGCCATTTCGAGCCTCCTCAGGGCAAATTCCCGGTCGATCGCGAATCGCGAGCCCACGGCGTCGGCGGGAACCTGGACCTGGTAGCCAAGTTTCAGGAGTTCGAGCGCCGTTTGCGCGATGCAAACGTGAGTCTCGATCCCGGCAAGGGTGACGTGACGAATTCCAGCCTCGGCCAGGGCTTCGGTCAGGCCGGGGGCTCCGAGGCAGTGAAACGTCAGCTTGGCGGGCCGGTCGGGGATCAAGGCGGCCAGCGGTTCGACGGTGGGACCGAGCCCCTTGGGATATTGCTCGGTCGCGAAGACCGGGATTTCGAGGATCTGCGCGGCCTTGACCAGCAAGAGCGTCTGGTTCAGGACTCGATCGGCCTCGTCGATGCTCTTGAGCAGCCGTTCCTGGACGTCGACGACGAGCAAAGCCCCGTGCTCGGCGGTCAATCGGTTGTTGAGTGGGTTCATGTGTGGGAGATCCCGAAGTAAGCCCGCGATGCCGTCGGGCAACACGGTTGCGTTGAAACCCGTCGAACCCCGGCATGGAGTGTCGAGCGCTGGTCGATTATGATACGCTGTCTGCGCAGCCGGACGAGGGACGTTCCCCCGGCCTCTTTCGCCGACGATGCCTCTGCTTCGCCGCGCAACTTGGGCGGGAGCCGTCTCTCGTGGCCGACAAGCCTCGACTCCTGGTCATCGAGCGCGACTCTCCGGAAGCGGCCGAGGTCCGGACCCGGCTGGCTGAGTCCTTCGAACTCGTCCTGGCCCGGACCATGGCGCGGGCCATGGTCTTGCTCCGCGAGCAGAAGTTCGCGGGGGTTTACGTCGACTCGGCGCAACTCTCGGCCGTCCACTGGGCGGGAGTCCTGATCCAGGCGGACGAGATTCTCGACGCCATCGCCGACGGCGTGGCTGTGGTCGACCCCAACCTGGTCGTGATCTGGACGAACCCGGAATTCCTGCTCCTGGTCGATCCGTCGGTCGAGACCGTCGGCTCGCCGTTCATGAGGGCTCTCGGCTCTCCGGAAGTTCTCGGTCCCTTCGCCTGCCCGTTCACGGCGGCCGTCGCGATCCACGGACCGGCCAGCACCGTGATCCGAATCGAAGCCAATCGCTATCTCCGGGTCACGGCCACACCGGTTTTCGATCGCTCGGGCCTGCTCACCCACCACATCGCCCTGACCCGCGACATCACCGACGAGACCCTCCAGCAACAAAAGATCACCGCCATCCACAAGGCGGGGGACGAACTGGCCGACCTCACCCCCGAGGAACTGGCCGAGATGGGGGTCGAGGAACGGACCGACCTCCTGAAATACAACATCGGTCGGCACATGAAAGACCTGCTCGGGCTCGACTATATCGAGATCCGCCTGCTCGACCGGACCAACGGCCGACTGGTCCCGCTCTTGACCGAAGGAATGACCCGAACCGCCGCCAGCCGCGAACTTTACGCCAATCCCCAGGGGAACGGAGTGACCGGCTACGTCGCCGCGACCGGCCAGAGTTATCTCTGTCCCGACACGACGCTCGACCCGCACTATCTCGAAGGAGCGGCCGGAGCCCGAAGCTCGTTGACCGTCCCCTTGATCTACCACGGGACCGTGATCGGCACCCTCAACGTCGAGAACTCGCAGGCCAACGCCTTCGACGACCGCGACCGCCAGTTTCTCGAAATCTACGCGAGAAACGTCGCCTCGGCCCTGAACACGCTCGAACTCCTCCAGGCCGAGAAGCTCAGCACCGCGACCGCCTCCGTCGAGGCCATCAGCCGGGAACTGGCCCTGCCGATCGACGACATCCTCAACGACGCCACCACCGTTCTCGACCGCTACGCCGGCCACGACGAGGACATCGTCGCCCGGCTTCGCCACCTGCTGTTTCGAGCCCGAGAGATCCGGACCTTGATCCAGAAAGTCGGCTCCACCCTCGCCCCCGAACCCCGGAGAAACGGCCCTCCCCCCCAGCATCGACTGGCCGGTTCCGCCATCCTGGTCGCCGACGCCGACGAAACCGTACGTAAAGCGGCGCATCAGATGCTAGGAAGATTAGGAGCAACCGTCGAAACCGCGCGTGACGCCCAGGAGGCCATCGCCCTGGCTCGCCAAACCCCTTATTCCGCCGCGGTCGTTGATATTCGCCTACCCGACCAGGACGGCTACGAAACTTACTGTCGACTCCGTGAGGTTCAACCAGGCTTGCCGATCATTCTGATGACCGGCTTCGGCTACGATCCCAGTCACTCGATCGTCAAGTCCCGCCAGGAAGGACTGCGGACCGTTCTCTACAAACCCTTTCGCGCCGACCGTTTACAAGAAGCCATCGAAGGCATCTTATCCCCCCCGCCGGAACCGACCACCTGACGCTGCACCGCCATGGACACTGGAACCTCCTCCCATGATGGTTGATTGGCTGATCTTATTACCACTCGTACTGGGTCACGTCTCGCTGTTTGTCCTGGTGCTGAACGTCTCGCACTCGACGAACATGCCCGAGAAGCTCCTGGAGCTGTCCAATTTCGCCTTGCTTTCGGCCACCCTCATTGCCCTGCCCTTCCTGATCACCCAAGGCCCCTGGACTTCCTGGGCGCTCGTGCCGAAAGCCTACGCATTTCTTTGCCTGGGAATCGCGCTGGTCGGGCTTCCCGGGGTGACGATTCTCCGGGCGTACCGAAAAATGCCGACGGGAGTCGAAGCAAACGGCGAGGAGATCGACCTGGCGATCGAGCCCGGCGTGGAACGCCTGATGGGATCGGGGCCTCATCACTGGTTGTTGAAGCTTCCTGGGAATCGTTCGCTCAGGCTCAAGAAAGTCGAATGCGAACTGCGGCTGCCGGGGCTTCCAATCGAACTTGATGGATTGAACCTGGTTCAGTTGACCGACACGCATTTCTCGCATGCGTACCGACGGGAATTCTTCGAGATCGTCGCCGACGAAGCCGCGCGTTGGGAGACCGACCTCATCGTCTTCACCGGTGACCTGCTCGACGACCTCGATACGTTCGACTGGGTCGAGCCGGTCTTCTCGAAGCTCCGGGGTCGCCTGGGCCAGTTCGCGATTCTCGGCAACCACGATCATCGACTCCGCCCGGGACGGGTCCGGCGGACCTTGCGAAAAGCGGGATTCACCGACCTCGAAGGGCGCTGGGAACGCTTCGAGATCAATGGCGTCACACTCGGACTGGGAGGAACCTCATCCCCCTGGGGGCCTGCGCTCGACTATTCGGCGGCCGGCGATGCCGATTTCCGGATTCTGTTGACCCACTCTCCCGACCAGTTCCCCAGGGCGGCATCAAGCGGAATCGAGTTGGTGGTCGCCGGTCATAACCATGGCGGCCAGATTCGCTTGCCCGGGTTTGGTCCAATCCTGATGCCCAGCCGCTACAGCCGCCACTTCGACAGAGGGTTCTTCGAGCGAGCGAACTCGCTGCTCTATGTCAGTCAAGGGGTTGGTGGCAAGCAACCGATCCGCTACGGCTGCACACCGGAAATCACCCGCTTCACCCTGCGGGCGACGCCCACGGCAACGGTCCACCATGCCCGGACCGGAGCGGACGTGGGGATGCTCAGGTGACGATTTCTGTGGGGCGTTTAATGGGTTCCGGTCTACAGGATGAAGCCGGGCTGACGGAATCTTTCTGCAATTTCTTGAACCAGCACCTTGCCGGATACTACATTTTATCGAAGCTAGGCGTCCCAAACATTTTCGTCAGTACGGATAAGTCTCATTGTAAATTTCGCGCAGACGACGACCGTTAAAGGTCCATTTGGGTGTTGGATCAGTTGGTGATTCAAGATTTAATACTCGACGTGTCGCTTCCGTAAGCGAGAGATCTTCGTGGTCAATCCTTACTTTTCTCGGACCGATCACCATCACCGTCGCATCGTTCTCAACACACTGAAGCGTCGAACCGATTGGAATTCCCATATCAACAAAGCTAAGATTCGGTCGCCTTGGTTTGAGTTGTTCGGCGGCAGCCAATGATTCTTGATCCAAGTCGATGGGTTGTTGCTCAACCTCGATTGTCGCATCCTCTGTATGAAGTAGCCGGAGTATGGCAATCGCTTGCTCGGGATCAATCTTAAAGAACTCCCGTCTGGGATTGATTCGATTAGGTGAGAATGCGATATGCAACGCTCTCTCAACCTCGATCGCGTTGCTGACCTTACACGCGAATTCCAGAGTAAAGGGAACGGGCACACCCGTCGAATAAAGTTGTGAGATCCGGACATTGGCATCTTCCTGGGTCGTCCAGCCGATTTTGACGAGACCAGGCATCGCTGGGTTGGTCAGCACATAGACGATATTCAATGAACTCATCGAGCTTTCCAGAATTCAAT
>JAJYCH010000109.1 GCA_021778575.1 Planctomycetota bacterium | reverse complement strand
TACACACCCGTGGCCGATCCGCGCCGCTGCGCCGTTGCGGATGGGCTGCGCTGAGAGGACCGCTGCGCGGGTGCCGATCATGGCAGCGGATGGATGGACACGGATCACATTGGACCTGACGGACAGACGATGACCCAGAGTCGCGACGCAATATATGAGACGGTGGGAAAGCTCAAGCCCCCGGAGACCACCGGGAACCAGGAAGGCACCACATACGACGCCTTCGACCCCAACTCCGACAATCACCAGACCCTGGAAGGGGTTAACATCATCCTCAGCGGCGAATATTCGCGGATGACCGAGACGTTCAAGGATCTAGCGATCGGCCTGGTCCTGGCCGTGATCCTGATCTACTTCATGATGGTCGCCCTCGACAAGTCCTTCCTGGTCCCCCTTTGCGTCCTGAGCGCTGTTCCCTTGATCCTGGTCGGCACCCTGCCGATGCTCTACTTCACCGGCACGTCGATCAACGTGCAATCGCTCCTGGGGATCATTTTCAGCGTCGGTATCAAGGTGGCCAACACGGTCCTGATGACTGATGTCGCCCAGGATTTCCGCAAGAACGAAGGGCTATCTCCTATCGAGGCCATTCGGAAGGCCGCCGAGATGAGGGTCCGACCGATCACCATGACGGCGTTAGCGGCGTTCTTCGCCATGATTCCGACCGCGCTGGCCCTGGAGACCGGGAGCGAGGCCAATGCCCCCCTGGGCCGGGCGATCCTGGGCGGACTGCTTGCCGGCGAGCCCGCGACCCTCTTCGTCGTCCCCGCCCTCTACTCGCTCATGATCCACGGCAAACCCAATCAACCCGAAGATCCCGAGGCCGAAAGCGAAAACGAAGCCGAAGGCGAACAGGTCGACGATGAGTGAGCGGTTTCCCGGGAACGAGCCCACCGGGCCCAGAAGCGGTCCGCAGGCATGATCGAGATCACCGCAAGGACCGGTCAGGCAAGTCGAGGTGGACCGGTCGCCCGGCCTGCAACAAGGCCCATCCGATCCTCTCTTCAGGGTCGGATGGGCCTTCTTGGATCAGGTGGGCCGCTCGAATCACCGCTTGATCAGTTGCGATCGATAGGAAGACAACCAATCCTTGCCCTGGCCGGAAGTCAGGTCGGCGAACGCGGTGTCGATCTGCGAGGTTGACGGCAAGCCTGCCCGCTCGCGATCAGCCCCCTGGATCACGAATTGTTTGGTCTCGCCGTCCCATTTCCCCGTGGCGAAACCGTGGGCCAAGGCCGAGTAATACCAAACCCGTGCATCTTGCGGCCTCGTCAATTGAAGCTTGCGGAAGATATCGTCCGCCTGCGGGTAAAGCCCCCTCTTGAACAGGGCGATCCCCTCGGCCATCGCGGCATCGGGCGAGTCCGGGCTCGACGGTAGGATCGAGGTCGGCGGGGATGGCGGGGGGCCGGCGAGCGACTCGACCTTACGATCCACCGACCCAATCGTCGGTGTGTCGGCGGGAACACGTCCCCGCTCCCTCGTGGAGGAAAGTTGTTCGCGCAACTCTTTCATCTCTTGAACCAGCCGTTCCATCTGACTCTCCAGCCGGCGAGTCCGTGAGGGAAGGCTTGCGACCTCGTCAACAGAACGAGAGAGTTCGCTCATCTTGATCTGCAACGTGCCGATATCGGGCGGAGCCGAGTTCCGGGGAATCGCCTGCGCATCGACTCTCTGCTGGAGATTATCAAAGCGCGAGGAGAGGTGCTCGATCTGACCTTTCAAGGTGTCGGCATCCTCGGCGGAAGTGAATCCGGGGATCTCCGAACCCGAATCATTCGTGGAACCTCCACCGCTGACCTGCCCCTTGGCGTGCCCTTTCGAGGCATCTGCCTTCTTCGAGGAACTGTCTCCGTCCTTCTTCGCCTGCGATTTGCTGTTCTCCTGCGATTGGTCCTTGGACTTCGACGAGTCAAAATGCGAGAAAGCCCAGGCTCCGCCCACGCCGCAGACCAGCGCCACCAATCCCGTCATGGCAAGGCTCATCCAGCCCGCCCGGCTCGACGAGGACGGATTCTTGCCGGCGTCATCCCCGTCCTGATCGCCATGCTTCGATGAGTCATCCTTCTCATCATGAGACTTGGCTTTGTCTTGCCCTTGAGCCTCAACCCTGCCCTTCGCCCCATCCGCCTTCCTTTCCTGGGCATTTTCGGATTTCGGTCCTCTGACTCTTTCAGGCTCGACGAAAGCATTCGCGTCTGGCACATAACTCGGGACCGCCCTCGTGACCCTGCTGGTCTCGGCGACGACCGTCTCGTCGGGACGAAGGCTCCTGCCCTCATCCGGTCCTCGCCCGCTGGCGATCGCAGGATCCGTTGTCGACACCACATCCCCGTGGTCCTCGCGAAAATCCCCCGCGACGTCCTCGGCTCTGGTCGAGTCGTGGTCCTGGCTCTGATTGTCTTGATCGGCGGATTTCATGATCGGTCGACCTCGGAACCCCGAATCTTGGACATCCAAGGACGTCGCGGGGCTCGGTGCGGACGCTCCTCGGTGAGGACCACCATAATGGTAGCGAATGACGTGCCTCGACCGGGTTGGCGGTCTTCCGACGGCGAATCACGATGCTCAGGCCAGCCCCGTTGTTGACGACGAGAGCGGAATTAAGGGCCAGGTAGACCCAGTTCCGGACCATCCCGCGAGAGGCGACCTGGCCGCCGGGGCCACTCAGGACCAAGACAAAAACGAGAGGGCCGAGAGATTGACCGGCTTATCTCGATTCCTTCGATGGGACACCCCCACAAGACATGGCGGTTTCCTTCGAAATCTTGCTCGAAGTCGTGTTGCCGTTTATATCCATCCGACTTGGTCGAGTTCATCACCCCGTCTTCCTATAAGGACTCCGGCATGGATGCCCAGCTCTCCTTGATCGAACTCCTTTGAAGGGCTTCCTGATCCGCGCAGGCGTCAGGGCTCGCGTCACCCCTTCCCACACTTCTCACCCTGGCGGTTGTTAGCATGTCCGACGTGATCGAAGCTGGAGGCGATTACGTCCTGCCGGTCAAGGAGAACCAACCGACGCTCCGCCGGGACATCCAGGCGGTCTTCGCCGAGCCCGAGGCCGGCCTTTCCCCTCCTCCAGACCGCTCGGCGAGAGGCCGAATTCGAGAAGGCTCGCGAGATCGACAAGGGGCACGGCCGGATTGAGGAGCGGTCGATCGAGCTGACCTCGTCGCTCTCGGAGTCCCTGGAATCGGACTGGCCAGGCTGCGAGCAAGTCTTCCGGCTGACGCGGGTGCGTTAGATCGGCAAGAAGTTCGAGACCGAGGTCGTGGCGGGGATCACCAGCCTGCCTCACGGGCGGGCGGGAGCCAAGAGGTTGCTCGCTCTGACCCGTGGCCGCTGGGGATTCGAGAACGGGCTGGACGGAGTGCGAGATGGTACGCTCCGCGAGGACGCCAGTCGGATCAGGAAGGGTTCGGCGACGCAGGTGATGGCGATCGTGAGAAATCTCGTGATCTTCGAGTTCAACCAGCGAGGCTACTCGATCGCTGCGGCGGCCACGCAACACTACGTCTGCGACCCTGAAGAGACCTTGGAAATCGTGTCAACACCAAAACGAGAATGCAACAGCCCTGTGCACCCTGATCTCACGAAGATCGCGATTGACAGGAGGCTCCCATTTGATAAGATCACCTCGTCAAGAAGATCGGGGCGTAGCTCAGCTTGGCTAGAGCGCACGGTTCGGGATCGTGAGGTCGGAGGTTCAAATCCTCTCGCCCCGACTTTTAAGTCCCTACAGGGCAAGGATTTAGATCGCAGCGATTTTGTGATAATCGGGCTGTGATAAATTCTGTGATAAATCGGTAAGCTTGTAGGGCTGGGAGGAGATCCCAGCCCTTTTTCGTTGGTTTCCCTGCCACTTGCATCTTTACTTATCTTATCCCTCTCGAACCATGACCGGTCCTCTCGTATAGGGCTTGCCCTCATCGACGACTTTGGTCTCATTGCGTGATTGCGTGTCGAACAATCCTGAATAAGGTGCAAACCTGCGCTTTTAGCCCAGCAATACTAAGAAATCCAGAGAGCTAGAAGCCCGCAATCAAGCTAGTAGGGCGACCAAATATTCGGACACCGAACATGGTCTCATTACAGGATTTCCGAGAAATCTCCGCTTAAGCGGTCTTGCCAGCATCCCGCGTCCGCACCCATGAAGAGAAGAGCCCCACCGCGTCTGCTCTCCACCGAGGGGTGGGATGGAACCAGCCTCCAGGATTAATGAAATAGTTGAAATTCGTGTAAAAATGCTACAAGGTTGATCCTGCGGTTCATCGCTACGTCTTTTCCGAGCGACGATCCTGGTCCTCCTACCTACAAATAAACTACCCCAAGACACCTGCCTCCAGGATGAACTCGCTCCTCTTCGCCATCTTCGAGGGCTCGTCCGGTCGTTGGTTCCTCGGCAAAAGCTCAAGACCTCTCACATCGACTTTAGGGCAAGGGGCTTCTCGACTCAACTTCCAACCAGGGCTAGTCCGGTCATTGGAGATCGGATAGAAAAAATGCCGCACGCCTGGCTCGACTCCAGGCATGCGGAGGTCATTGCTGGGAAGTCAGCGAAGAGAGCCGATCTTGACCACTCGTCCTGATTCTCGGGAGGTCAATAACCTCTGCCGCCCGCCGCGAGGGCGAGCACCTTTCCGCCCGCCCGGTCCATCCGATTTCGCTGGTCGGCGTTCGGCTCACCCTGAGAGAGCCGGGTCAGCCCGTGGACGAATCCCCAACCCGTTGTCGGCGAGCATTTCGCCACCGATTGCCACTGGATGGCAGAGTCGTAAGCCCCTTCAATCTCCCTGCGGGTCAGCCCCAAAGACCTGATGCTCCCGACCCGCTCGACCGCCTTCTCGCGGTTGTCGCCGAGAGAATGGAGCCGAGCCCGGCGGATCATCCCTTCCTCGATGCCTGCGGGGGCGTCGGCATACTCGCGAAGCTGCGTCACCATCTCGCGGTCGGCGGTCAGGATGCGGTCGCCGCGATGCCGGACTTTGACCTCCCGGATATTGCTCGCGCCCCAAACGATATGGTTGCCGCAGACGTTTTCGAGGTAGAACGTGCGGACCTTGAACGAACCCGCGCCGACCTCGCTGTTCCAGAGGAAGACCCCTCGCATCAGACCTTTGTTGCCGTCGTCGATCACCCGGTCGGGGTGGACCAGGAAGACGAACAAGTCACGGTCGCCCGCGTAGACGCCAGCCGGGGCGATCATGTCGCCGAGCTTGACCGAGAGCCCGAAAGTCCCCTGGTTCGGCAGAATGTCCGACTCGGTGGCAGGTCGGGCGCGGGGGTCGTCGACCGCTGGTCGAGCGGGTGGGACTCGCCAGCCGAGATCGAGGGCAGGAGCGAGAGCCGAGATCAAATCGTCGTTCCAGAACCGGGCGTAGTCCCTGGTGATGCTGCGGACTCGACCGGCTTCGACGTTGTTGAGGAATTGGAAGCTCGTCTCACTCCCCATCCGGCGGAGTCCGTGGTTGATGTTGATCGCCGCCAGTTCGGCGGGGAGCCTGCGTAGGTAGCTCGCAGGGGCGTCCGACGCCGCGCAGAGTTGTCCGAACGACCAGTGAGTCAAGCCAAGGGCGTGACCGTCGCCCGCAACGAGCCGAAGGTCGAGGGAGTCGTAACCGGCGATGGGAACCGCTTCCGCCCGTAGGTCTTTGATCGCGGTGCGGGACTCGTGGGACGCCTGACGTTCCGCCCTCGAATGGGCGAGCAGGTCGTCAAGTCCCCAGAAACGCTCGTCGGCGGGGCGATTGATCCATTGGTTGTGCGCGGAATACAGGTTGGTCATGGTCATTCACTCCGGTTCTTGCCGGTCTCGCCGCGACTTCCGGGGCGTTCTCACCGGCTCGCAATCGGAGGGTTCGTCCGGTCATTGGGACGAGAAAAAATGTCGAAGGCGGGCTCGTTTGCCCGCCTCGTTGGCTCACAATCCCAATGAGTCCTTGGCTTCCGCCCAGAGCGCGGGGTCGTCGTCCAATTTCACGCCCCGCCAGTCGATCCAGTGGTTCCCCCGGTCGCCCCGCTCGGTCGGGTGGGGGCGTCCCTGGCTATCGAGGTCTTGCCGGTTCATTTTTGCCCTGTAGTCGAACACGTCGTAGCTCTGCGCCCGACCGGCGACCTTGCGATCATACCGGACCCACAAGATTGCCCACTTGATCAGAGTCCCAAGCATCCGTTCGGGATCTTTCCCTCGCTTGAGCAGCCGAGACCACTGGTCCCACATCTTGAGCATCATCTCGCCGATGGCGTCCGCTCGCTTCCGCTCGTGCCACCCCTTGAAAGCCGCTTTCGCCGCTTCCAGGGTCCGGCGATAGGCGACCCGGTTGAATCGCTCGTGTTCGATCGTCCAGTCCAACATGTCGACACCTCCCAGGATTTTGGAGCGGGCTCACTCGACCCGCCCCGATCTACCCGAGAGGGTTCTTCCGGTCTTTCTTACACCCTTCCGAGTTCACCCGGAGACTTCAGGATTGGTCATCAACTGCTTGTGGGCGGGACTGAACTCATTCTGTGAAGTATTAGCATTTATCAATTCTTGATCGAACAAGTTCACAAAATAGCGATCGTTTGGTTGGTTGATTCCAAATGTACACAAAATATGGGCGATCGAAGGCATTGTTCGGGGTCTTCGGCGAATGAGAATTCGTCCCTCACGCCATACATACTGCGCGATGGACGAGAACTTCCGAATTATTGAAGGCTATCCCGGATACCGGATCAGCAGGGACGGCGAGGTCCAATCCCGCTGGAGCCGAGTTGGACGCAGGAGGCTAACGGAGACCTGGCTACCCCTGAAGCCGATCCAAGGTCGGCAATATCTCACCGTCAATCTCAGCGACGGTGTCAGGAAGCGGCACCGTTTCATCCACCGCCTCGTCCTGGAGGCGTTCGTCGGTCCTTGCCCCGAGGGGATGGTTTGTTGTCATAACGACGGCAACCCGACGAACAACTGCCTCGCCAACTTACGCTGGGACACCTACCTGGCGAACGAGCACGACAAGTTGCGACACGGAACCTGGCTGGTCGGGGAGCAGATCAACTCCAAGCTGACCGAGGAGCAGGTTGGCGAGATCCGTAGGCGTCGGGGGGAAGGGACGACCTTCGTCGAACTCGCCTTGGATTATGGCGTCACCCGACAGAACATCATGGCGATCGTCAATCGGAAGACGTGGCGACACGTCCCTTGAAAGACCCCCATTTCGAGGTCGACCGATCCCGAGCAACTAGCGGGACCGCTAACTGCTCCATGATTGAATTGACCTGGCGTTGTGAGCGAGTGGGATCTCGTGGGCGTTCCCAATTCACAAAATGGCGATCTCCAAAGACCGGACGCCCCCTTGCTGGCATTGGTGAAGCGAAGGAATCAGAACTCCAAGGGGATCGGTCATGAAGAACGTCGCCAAGATCATCGAGTTGAACGGCGGGTTGATGGCGTTGCAGTCGAAAGCCATCCGAATCGAGCCGCCGTCGTCCGGCTTCATGCGGCTCTGCATCGAACACGTCGGCACGGGACCGCGAGGCATGCCCCTGGTCTCGGTCGCCCATTACTTCGAGCAGAATGGCGACCTGATGGCTGACCCGGACCTCGTCTTCGAGGTGAACCCCGATGAGGAAGGTCCGCTCTCGTGGAAGGCGGGCGAGTGGGGACCGGTCTCGTTCACGCAGCATTCGACCGGGACCTACCAAGAGGCGGTCGTCGTCCAGGACGGCAAGGTCATGGTCGCTCTCAAGCTCATTGCCTCGCTGAAGTCGTTCGCCCTGACCTGGGACCGCAACATCAAAGCTCAAGGCTTCGTCGCCGCCTTCGAGCGGCAGATTCGAGCGGCAGGCGGGTGATCGAGATGGGATTGGGATGGCTCTAAAGGCAAGCTGATCCCCGTTCCACTACCAGCGTCCAAAGACCGGAAACACCCTCCGAGGTGGAAACGATCACCATCACTCGAAGGGACGACAGACATGACCATCAAACTGGTCGATTTCACCAAGACCCCTGACGGAAATTTGCAAGTTTCCCTGACGGAGTCGGGACGCCAGAGCATGCCGGAAGTCGTCGAGATTAGGGACCGATGCGGCACCGACGCCGCGTTCTTCGACCTCGTCGCTTACCACTTGGGCGAAGGTTGGGAGCACATCAAGCCGGAGGAAGTCGGTGCCTTGACCTCGTCGATCATCCTGACCGACGACGCTGACCGCGACGACTCGGGCATGCTGACTCGATGCGGACGGGTCTACTGGCATCCGAATTACGCCGTCGAAGATCCGATCGAGACGCGTCGAACGACCGGACACTTCGTCCTGGCGGGCGCGGAATAGAGAGCCATCCAACTGAAAACTCGGTGAGTCCTCGATGATGTACCGAGTTCATCTGAAAGGGATGATCATGCCGGATCACACGAAGCCGGAGCATCGCCTGTTCGTCGAGGACATGGAGGCGGCAGGGCTGGAAGTCCGCCATTACGAAGGGCGGAATTTCTATCAAGGACCGGCGGTGACGGTGGACGACATCCAGGACGCCCTCTCCAAGACGACGGTCAAATGCCGGTGGGACCAACTCGGTCTGGGCTTCATCGTCTACCCGCGATGATTTGCCGCGAGGGCGGGGCGATCGAGCTACGCCCTCTTTCATGTCACTGGAGGGTTGAAGAGTGACGGTCTGGGCGTCGAGCCGGACGAATTCGACTGCGCCGATAGGCAATGACCGGAAGATCCCTCCTCGGCGGTGATCATCTCGGCGAAAGGAACCAGCCATGACGGCGAGAGAAGCATCCGAACGAATCGCCGCCGCGTTCGAGGAAGGCATCGCGCCCTGGTCCCGCTCGTCCCGGCTCCGCATCACCTGCGGGCTGCCGGTCAATGCCGCGACGGGGAAGCCGATTCGAGGCGTGAACTCCTGGCTACTCGAACTTTGCGCGATGCGACAAAAGTATCGAAACCGCTATTGGGCAACCCGAGGGCAATGGGAGAATCTGGGCGGCGTGGTGGTCCGGGGCGAGGGGACGCCGGTCATCGACGGCGGTGAAGCCGAACAATTCGGTAACGACCTCGTAGTGTTCAACTTGGAGCAGGTCGAGGTCCGGCGTGGAGCCCCGGTTGCCTGCCTGGAACGCTCCTGGGTCGCCCCGACGACTCTCCGCGACTACGACCTGGCGCAGCGAATCTTGGACGCGACCGGCGCGAGGGTCGTGAACGCCGAGCAGTGTTACTGCCTCCTCTGTTCCGACCCCTCTCGGGATCTCATCGCCATGCAGCCGCTCGATCCGGTCTGGGGTGACACCGCCCGGTGGTGGTCGGTGCTGTTCCACGAACTCACCCACTGGGCAGCCTCAGGCTTCCAGAGGGTCCGCTGGCGAGGCGACTACAACCACTGCGAATTGATCGCGGAGATCGGGGCGACGACCCTGACCAATCACTGCGGTATACCGATGCCGGGCTATTTCCGAGCCGATGACGACATGCTCAAGGATTGGATCGAGAAGATCCGCGAGAACATCGGCTATCTGACCCTCGCCTTCGCGGTCGCCGAGTTGGCGGTTGGATTCATCCTGAACTGCGCGGAGAAGGAGAAGCGAGCATGATCGACCCCGAGAAGACGATTCGCCCGGTCATGGTCGGCAACTCCAACTATCCCCGGTACGCGATCGCCATCAACCGCTCCCCTTTCTCGCCGAGGTTGTACCGGACGGGGACGGGCGGAGCCTGCTGGACCACCGAACCCTCCGAGGCGAGGAAATGGGCGAACTACGGCGAGGTGATGGTTGCGATCCA
>JAJYCH010000108.1:5571-9778 GCA_021778575.1 Planctomycetota bacterium | reverse complement strand
GTTCCGGGTCGGTGATCGCTACTTCGGCCGGTTCTGGATTCAGACGATCCGGTTCCTCGCCCGGTCGAAGATTCTGGGCCAGAAGAAAGCCGAGATCCAGACCGAGCGGAAACGCTACCTCCGGAACCAGCCGATCGGGATCAAGGTCCGGTTCCCCAACCCGGCCGACGCGCCGGGCTCGGGCGAGGTGAACGTCGAGATCGAGCGCAAATGGCAAGGCTCGCGCCGGATGACCTTGAAGGCGACCAAGGAAAACCGGAATCTGTTCGAAGGGATCATCCCCCAGACCGTCGAAGGGGAATACGAGGTCCGGTTGCTCCCCCCGCCGGTCCTCGAAGGGGGGCTGCCCTCGACCACCTTCGGCGTCGACCCGCCGATCGGCGAGCGGGAGCGGACCCAGATGAACGAGCCGGAGCTGGTCCGCGCCGCGACGACCTCCGGAGGCAAGTTCTATCGACCGAGCGAGGTGGACGCGCTTCTGTCGGATCTACCGAAGCCGCAACTGGTTCCGCTCGATACCGACCCGCCGATTCCACTCTGGAACACGTGGCCGGTCCTGGTCTTGTTCCTGACGTTGCTGGTGCTGGAATGGGTTCTCAGAAAACGGGCTCAAATGGTATAGTGAGCGGTGACGGTCGGAGGGGCAATAAGCTCTTTCGTCATCAACAGTAGGGCCTGGGCGAGCCAGGCGGGGAGGGTGCCTCGGTGCGTGGTCCCATCGAAACGCGGCTCGCCGCCTTACGCGGCCAGGTCCGTCGGCTCCTGGCGCTCCATGGTCTGAGCTGGCTGGTCTTCGGGCTGGCCTCGGCGATTCTGGCCGCCGGCATGGCCGACTGGTTGATCCACCTCGCCCCCGAGGTCCGGCTCGGGCTCCTGATCGGCGTGATCGTGCTCGGCCTCTGGCTGACGCTGACCCGGGTCGTTCTGCCGCTGATCGTGAAGTTCGCCGACCTTGATATCGCCCTCCGGATCGAGGATCGCTGGCCCGGCCTGAACGACCGGCTGGCCAGCACCGTGCAGTTCCTCCGCCAGACCCGAGGGGACGACGAGGCCCAGGGCTCGCAAGCCCTCCGCGACGCCACGGTCGAACAAACCCTCATCGAGGTCGAGTCGATCGACTTCCGTCAGGTTGTCGACCCCCGCTCGGCCCGGAAGGCCCTGGCCTCGGCGGTGGCCGTGATCGCCTTGATCGCGACGATCGCGGGGGTCGAACCACGCCTCAGCGCCATCGCCATGAGCCGGCTCTTCCGCCCCTACGGCCCCGACCGCTGGCCGCAAGGCACCCACCTGGCGATCATCGCCAGCGAGACGCCCGCCAAGATCGCTCGGGGGATGCCGTTCAGCCTGGCCGTGACCGTCGCCTCCGGCGAACGCCTCCCCTCGACGGCCAAGGTGACGTTCACCTACAAGGACGGCGAGACCGCGACCCAGTCGCTCCGGCCGACCGAAGACGGCACGTTCCGCGGTCGGCTCGAAACGGTCACCGTGCCGTTCTCGTTCACCGTCGCCGCGGGCGACGACGTGACCGCTCCCTGGTCGGTGGCCGTCGTCCCGCCGCCGGTTCTCGAAAAGACCGCCGTCACGGTGGTCGCCCCCGCCTACACGGCACTGGCCAGCCAGACCCTCGCGCCGGGGAACACCCAGATCCGGGCCGTCGAAGGGACCAGGATCGATCTCCAGGCCACCGCCAACAAGCCGATCGCCACCGCCAAGCTTCGCCGGGGCGACTCGATCGCCAAGGAACCGGTGCAGATCAGCAACAGCGGTCAAGGGCTGGCGACCTCGCTGGCCACCTCGTTCACGGTCAAGGACTCGCAGCCGTTCTGGATCGAGCTGAAGGATACCGAAGGGTTTTCGAGCCAGGAGGTCGTCCGGTTCGAGGTTCGGGTCATCAAGGACGAAGCTCCCAAGATCACCATCGAGGAACCGACCCACGATCGCGACGTCCCGCCCGACGCGACCGTCCCGCTCCAGTTCGCCATCGATGACGACTTCGGCATCCAGCTCGTCCGGCTGGTCTACAAGGTCGCGCTCGGCCACTCCGAGCCCGCCCGCGAGCAAGTCATTCCGCTCTGGGCCGCTCCCGAACCGCACGGCGAAGGGGGGCCGGTCAAGCACCGGCAGGTCAAGTTCCGCTGGGACCTGACCACCTTGCCCGACCTCCAGCCCGGCTCGATCATCACCTTTCACGCCGATGCCCGCGACTTCGATAACCTGAAAGGGCCAAACCTCGGGATGAGCCGCGAGGTCCGCCTCCGGATCGTCTCGAAAGAGGACGCCGAGCGCCTCCTCGACGAACAGATGCGCGGGATTCGCGAGGAAGCCGACCGGATTCTGGCGATCCAGAAGCAAGCCAAGACCCCCGTCGAAGACGCCAACCGGACCCTCGCCCGGACCGAGAAGCTGCCCCAACCGCTTCAGGACCAGCTCAAGAACGCCGAGGTCATCCAGCGCCAGGTCAACAATCGGGTCACCAACAAGGCCGACGGCCTCGATCAAAAGATCCGCCAGTTCCAGCAGGACGCTCGCGACTTCAAGGCCGGCAACCCGGATACCGACCGCCAGATGGACGCCATCCGCGACGCCGTGGACCGGATCAAGGACAACAACCTCAACCCGGCCGAAAAAGCCCTGAACCAGGCCATCAAAGGGCTCGACCCCCAGGCCGGTAACGCCGGACAAACTCCCGAGCAAAATCCCGACAAGGCCGGCGCTCCGCCCGACGCCGCGAACCCCCAGGCCAAGAACCAACCGGGAGCCCAGTCGAAGGGGGATCAGGCCCAACCCAAGAGCCAGGCCGGATCGAACCCCAAGGGAGATCAAGCCCCCGGGGAACAGGCCGAGGGGGAACCGGCCAAGGGGGAACAAGCCAAGGGGGAACAAGCCAAGGGGGAGAATCCGCCTCAGGGAGCAGCCGAACCGAAGGCGGAAGCCGGTCCCGAGGCGAAAGCAGCCGGGAAAACCGCGCCAGGCCAGTCGAGCAAGAGACAACAGGCCAAGGCCGGAGATCAGGCCAAAGCCGGAGATCAAGCCAAGGGAGAATCCCCCGACCAGCCGGCGGGCAACCCCGCCGATGCCGGTAAGGAGGGCGCGGAGCCACCGGCCGGAGCCAAGGCCGAATCGGCCAAGGCTGCGCCCAAGCCCGGCGAATCCCGGCCCGAAGCCGCGAAGCCGGCAGCACCCCAGAAGGCGACCACGCCCAAGGCCGCGCTCGCCGAGGCCGACAAGAACCAGAAGGCGATCGTCGACGAGCTGCAAAACATCGTCTCCGGGTTGAGCCGGTTCGACGAGGTCAAGGACGCCGTCAAGGACGCCAAATCGCTGATCCGTCAGCAAGAGCAGGCGTTGAAGGAAGCGGCCGAGGCGGCCTCGAAGCCCAGCATGATGGGCAAGTCGCCCGAGGATCTGACGCCCGAAGAAAAGGCGGATCTGGCCAACCAGGCCGCCAAGCAGAACGAGATCGCCAAGGGTCTGCAAAAGCTCGAAGCGAAGCTCGACAACATGACCTCGAAGCTCGAAGCGACCGACCCGCTCTCGGCCCGGGCGCTGAAGGACGCCGCCGAACAGACCCGGAAAGCGGGCACCGCCGCCAAGATGGGCGAGGTCGCCGACCAGCTCGACAAGAACCAGATGGGCCAGGCCCGAGCCGGCCAGGAGCAAGCCCGGCGCGACCTCAAAAAGATGGTCGAGGAGATGGAGGACCGCCGGGGCAAGGAACTCTCCCGGCTCGTCGCCGAGCTGAAAGCGGCCGAGGCCGAACTGAAAAAGGCCAAGGACAAGCAGGCTGCGAACCTCAAGAAAACCCAGCAGGCCCGCCAGGAGCCCGATGCCCAAAAACGGGCCGACGAGCTGAAAAAACTGGCCAAGGAAGAAAAGCAGATCCAGGACGAAGTCAAGAAGCAGATGGCCAAACTGGCCAAGATGAACAACGCCGCCGGTGCCCGGGCCGGCCAGAAAGCGTCCGACGCCATGGCCAAGGCCGCCGGCGAACTCGACCAGAACGACGGTGAGAAAGCCGAAGGCGATGAGGAAGAAGCCCTCGAAAACCTCAAGCAGGCCCAGGAAGAAGTCGCACAGGCCCGCAAGGACGCCGAAGACCAGCTCGCCATGGAACAACTGGCCAAGATGGGCGACGCCCTGAAGTCAATCGGCGAGCGGCAAGAGAAACTCGTCGAAGAGACCAACAAGTACGAGAAAGCCCGGACCG
>JAJYCH010000108.1:0-5561 GCA_021778575.1 Planctomycetota bacterium | reverse complement strand
CGACAACGGCGGTAAACTGACGCTCGGCCAGCGCTCGGGAGTCCGCGACCTCAGCCGGGTCCAGGCCGGCCTGAAGGACGAGGCGACCGAACTGATGGAACGGCTCGGCGAAGGGGCTCCCGCCTTCGGCCTCTCGCTCAAGAAAGCGACTGAGGGCATGGATGCTGCGGCCCAACGTTTGCAGCAACTCAAGACCGACGATGCCACGGTCCGGGCCGAGAAGCTCGCCTCCTCCCGCTTTCAGCAACTGATCGACGCGCCCAAACCCGACAAGGCCAAGCCGGGCGCAGGCCAGCAAGGCGGCGAAGGGCAGCCCGGCGACCAGGCCGGCCAGTCCAAAGGGGGCGGCGACGGCATTCCCGCCGCCGCCCAGATCAAGATGCTCCGCTCGCTCCAGAAAGAAGTGAACGAACGGACCGAATTCTTCGACGAACTCCTCCGCCGCCAAAAAGAACTCAACCCCGACCAGGCCGCGGAGCTTGAAAAACTCCAGCAGGATCAGGGAACCCTGGCCGACATTATTCGTGACCTGACCAAACCCAGGAAGGACGACGGAGAGCAATGACCATGACCTCGACTCGATCGTGGATCGCGGCGACCCTCACGGCGGCATTCCTGGCCTTCGGCGGGACGTCGATCTGCCAGGCTCAAGACCCAGCCAAGGACGAAGGGCTCGAGAAGCTCCTCGAAAAACTCGGCGAAGCGGAAAAGAACAAGGACAAGCCCCCGGCCGACAAGCCCAAGGAAGAACCAAAGCCCGAGACCGGACCGGCTCAAACCAAGCCCAAGGACTCGACCCCGGCCGACAAACCCAGGCCGGCCGGCGAGGTCGCGCCCAAGGACCAGGAACTCGACAAGCTCCTCGAAGGGCTCGGCCAGACGACCGACAAACCAGCGCCGGACGATAAGAAATCGGGCGGTGGTCCGGGCTCCGACGAGCCGATGCCACCAAAGTCGGACAAGCCCAAGCCCGAGGAACTCAAGCCCGGCGAGAAAGAGATCGACCAGGATCTTATCAGTATCACCGGCAAGAAAACCCCCAAGAAGAACCAGAAAAAGGGCGAAGGCGACCCCGAAAACGGGCCGCTGGGAAACGTCGTCAAGGAGATGCGCGAAGTCGAGGAACGGCTCGGCCAGCCCGACACCGGCGAGGCAACCCGCAAGAAGCAGACCGAGATCGTCAAGAACCTCGACCAGCTCATCGAGCAGATGAAGAACGCCCCCAGCCAGGCGCAGGGCCTGAAGATGATCCGCGAAGGGAACAAGCCCGGCCAGCAGCCCGGCAACCAGCAAGGCACGCAACCCGGAGCGCAAGCCCGAGGAGCTCAACCCACCAAGCCGACCGACCCCAAGAAGCCCCCGACTCCCGGCGGGCTCGACAAGTCGGTCTGGGGCCAGCTCCCCAGCCAGTTCCGCGAGGAGATGGGGAACGTGATGAACGAGCACCCGCTTCCCGGCAAGCTCGAACTGATCCGCCTCTATTACCTCTCGCTGAGCAACAAGAGCACGAAGGGGGAGGACTGAGCCATGGCCATTCCCAGACGCTCCCGGATCGGCGGCCTGACACTCCTGGCCGCTCTGTTCGCCTCGCCCGTACTCGGGCAGGACGGAGCCCCCAAGGAGGTTCCCGTCCAGCCGCCAACCCCCTCGGCTCCCCGGACGGACGCTCCCCCCACCTCCTCGAAGAAGGAAGAAGGGGGATTCGCCGAACCCCGCAAAGGGGACGTTCCCGACGGAGCCGCCGACCAGGTCACGCCCGAGACCGACCGGGCCATCGAGGCGGGTCTCCTCTGGCTCTCGAAAAATCAGAACAGCGACGGCTCCTATGGGACCGGGGCCTATCGCGGCAACATCGCCGTCACCAGCCTGGCGGGCCTGGCGTTCATGGGCAACGGGTCGAGCCCCGGCCGCGGCCCTTATGGCCCGCAGATCGACAAGGCGCTGAAGTACGTGCTCGATAACACGGCCCCCTCGGGCTTCATCGCCGTCCCCAACGCCGGGACGCATGGGCCGATGTACTCGCACGGGTTCGGCACCTTGTTTCTGGCTGAAGCCTATGGGATGTCGAAGAATCCCGAACTCCGCGAGAAGCTGACCAACGCCGTCCGGCTGATCATCGACACCCAGAACAACGAAGGGGGCTGGCGCTATCAGCCGGTCCGGCGCGACGCCGACCTTTCGGTGACCATCTGCCAGATCAACGCCCTTCGGGCCGCTCGGAACGCCGGCTTGTACGTTCCTCGCGAGACCGTCGAGAACTGCATCCGCTACGTCAAGCAGTCGCAAAACCCCGACGGCGGGTTTCGCTACATGATCCAGGGGGGCGCCAGCGCCTTCCCTCGCTCGGCGGCCGGAGTCGTCGCCCTGTACAGCGCGTCGGTCTACGATGCCGACGAGGTCAAGCGCGGGATCGACTACCTCAAGCAGTTCATGCCCGAGATCAAGTTCGGCCAGCGCTTCAGCCACTACTTCTACGGTCACTACTACGCGGCCCAGGCCATGTGGATCTGCGGCGGCGACGACTGGAATAGCTGGTATCCCGCCATCCGCGACGAACTGGTCCGCCGCCAGCTCCCCTCGGGGTCCTGGCAAGACTCGATCTGTTCGGAATATGGCACCGCGATGGCCTTGATCATTCTCCAGATGCCCAACAATTATCTGCCGATCTTCCAGCGCTGACCCCGCCGAGGCGAACCGTCGATGCTCGGACATATCCTCCTGATTCTTGGGCTCGGTCTGACATCGGGTTCACCGACGACCAGACCAGCCGACGGTCCCGCCCCGGCCGGATCGCAGGTTCCTTCCGACCCGGTCTTCTCGGCCCTCCTGATCGATGGCACCCAGGTTTCCGGGCAACTCCGCCGTCTCAGTGAGGTCGACGGGTTAACCCTGCTGACCGCGTCGGGGCTCGAACAATCGGTCCGCGTCGATCGTCTGGTGAAGCTCGTCCGCGACGGAACGCCACCCCCCGCGGCGACCGAAGGAAACGACCTCGTCCTGTTCCCCGACGGCGACCGGCTGGCGCATTGCAAGGTCGGGGCGACGGCCGAATTCACCCTGGCGGTTCACTCATCGACGCTTGATACCCTGGCGATCCCGCTCGACTCGTTGCTCGGCCTGATCTTCGACGCGAGCAGCGAGTCGACGTCGCTCGATTCGCTCATCGCCCGGGTCCGGACCGACCCCCGCGACGCCGAGCTGCTCTGGCTGGCCAACGGCGATAAACTGCCTGGCCTCTTCTCCGGGCTCGACGATCAAAAGCTGACCTTCCAGCCCGCGACGGGCAAGGTCGAACTCCCCCGGCGCGGCCTCCGGGCGCTCGGCTTCGACCCGGGGCAGGTCGTCTACCGCCGGCCTGACGGCCCGTATTTCGAGCTCAGCCTGGGCGATGGATCGCGACTGGGTGTGAACCGGGTTCAATTCGAGCGAGGCCAGGTGGTCGCGACGACCCGGTTCAATTCGACCATCCACCTGCCGATCGGTCAGCTCTCCGAGCTTCACGTGATCAACAGCTCGGTCGCTTATCTGTCCGATCGCGAGACCAGCGGCACCATCTACGAGCCATACATCGGGCCGACCCGGCCCTACCGACGCAACGCCACCGTGGCCGACGGGCCGCTCCGGCTGGGTGGACGAACCTATGAACGTGGCCTGGGAACCCAGAGCCGGACCTTGCTGGTCTACAAGCTCGAACCGGGGTCAAAGCAATTCCAGGCACTCATCGGTGTCGACGACCGCGCTGGGCCGCTGGGCAATGTTGTCTTCAAGGTCCAGGGGGACAAGAAGACCTTGTACACTTCGTCGCCGATGGTTGCCGGCGAACCGCCTCGGGCGATCAACCTCGACCTCAACGGGGTCGGCTTCCTGATCCTGATTACCGAATTCGGTGATCGAGGCGACGTCCAGGACCATGCCGATTGGGTGGAAGCTCGGATCACTCGCTGAACTCAGGTTAACGCGGCACTTCACTAACGCGGTCGGCTCGGCTCGGCCTTGCCACGACACGAATCGAAACGAACGGAGCGGATCCATGCCCAAGATCGACTCCGACGCGGCTACGCAAGCCTTGAACGACCTGGGCCACCTGTCTTCCGCCGTTGGCCATAACGTCATCAACGCCTTCAGCGCCATCGTCTCCAACGCCGAACTGCTCCGGATCAAGGCCGCCACGAATGCGATTCCGATCGACAATTCCACGATCGCCAATCTCATTATCGAAAGCGCGATCGAAGCCTCGGCCGTGGCCCGAAGGTTGATCGACTTCACCCGTCCGATCACCAGTATCGGCGACGACCAGGTTGCCCTCGACCATGTGATCGACCGTTACGTCGACGCCGGTCGCCAGGCCGAGCGGGATGGAATGACCTGGACCGCGGACATCCAGCCGATCCCACCGATCTATGGCCAGACCGATCAGTTAGAGGCCATGCTCGACGAGTTGGTGGCCAACGCGCGGGAGTCACGATCGGACCAGGCACCGCTGGCGATCCACTTCGCGACCTCGGTCGACTCTCGGGGCTGGGTCTCCCTCGAAATTCGCGACACCGGGCGAGGGATGAGCGAGGAAACACTGGTTCGAGCCATCGAGCCGTTCTATTCGACGAAGTCCGGCCATCTCGGCGTCGGCCTGAGCATCGCCAACGGAATCTGGCGGCGTCACCGCGGGACTCTCTCGATCCGGAACCACGACGTCCAGGGCGTCGTCTTCCGGCTCTGTGTAGAACCCTGCCCGCGCGACACCTACCGTTAACGAGTCGACGGACCAGCTGGACCCAGTGACTCCCGGGTCAACCGGCTAATATCCTCGCAGAGTGCTATCATGGCGGTCGCCTGCGAGCGTTCCGCCTCGGTGATCGTCGCGGTTGACTCATCCTCCAGGAGCCGGCGAATCTCGCTCTCAAGGAGATCGAGTGGCCGACTGATTTCCTGACTCAAGTTGGTCAGGATCACCTGGACCCCAGGCGTGATCGATTCGGGATGCTCATCCATGACCGCATTCCTCTGAGCCGGCTCAGCCGGGAGCAGTGTCTCGAAGATTGCAAGTCTTTCGATTCGTTACGTCGATCGGTCCGATGCTCGGACCTGATGAGATCAGGAGACAACAATCTGGTTGGTCAGCGCCGGATGGCCTTCGGTCAGATCGAGAACCGCCTCCTGGGCGAGCTGCTTGGCGTGATAAGTCCGGGAGCGTCCCGTCAGGATGATCATCCCATCGGAGCAGACCACGTGGAGGTCGCGAATCCGACCACAGGCTCGACGCTCGATATGACCTTCGATACGCTCGGCGAGTTCGGTCTCGCCCTCGAAGCGATCAAACCGCCCTGGGTCCAAACCTGCCTCGTGCGTGGTCATTGGGGTCGCTCCCAGTCGATCAGACAAGTGGCCGGACCATCCGATGATCGATACTTCTGGCTTCTACTGATCGGTCACGTTGACGATAATCCGCTTCCTCGCCACCGGTCAAGGGGCGAGGAAGCGATTCCGGCAAAAAAACCCGAGAATCCGCCAGGAAGTTCAAGCAACGACGGCAATCGGAACGACTGGAGAAGGAATTTTCGAAG
>JAJYCH010000107.1 GCA_021778575.1 Planctomycetota bacterium | reverse complement strand
CGAGGTGCTCGTCCAGGTCATCAAGGAGAGCATCGGCACCAAGGGGCCGACCCTCTCGACCTACATCAGCATCCCCGGCCGCTACCTCGTGCTGATGCCCGGCCTGAACCGCGTCGGCGTCTCGCGCAAGATCGCCGACGAAGGCCAGCGCCGCAAGCTCCGCGAGATCATGAACGAGCTGAACCCGCCCAAGGGGCTCGGCTTCATCGTCAGGACCGCCGGCCTCGACCGCTCCAAGCGCGAACTGGCTCGCGACCTGGCGTATCTGCTCCGGCTCTGGAAGGTGATCCTCCGCCGGATCAAGAAGGCCAAGACCCCGGCGCCGATCTATCAAGAATCGGACATGATCACGCGGACCATCCGCGACATCTTCAACGCCGAGATCGACACGATCTGGATCGACGAGCCCGCCGCCTTCGAACGGGCCCAGGAGTTCCTCCGGGTCGTCATGCCCCGGTTCGTCAACCGGCTCAAGCTGTACGACGAGAAGGTCCCGATCTTCCACAAGTACGGGATCGAGGACGAGATCGCCAAGATCCAGCGGCGACGGGTCGACCTCCCCGATGGCGGCTCGATCGTCATCGACCAGACCGAGGCCCTGGTGGCGATCGACGTCAACTCGGGCAACTTCCGGGTCGAGAACGACGCCGAGCGCACGGCCTACGAGATGAACCTGAGAGCGGCGAAGGAGATCGCTCGCCAGCTTCGCCTTCGCGACCTCGGCGGCGTGATCGTCAACGACTTCATCGACATGCGTGACGAGCGCAATCGTCGAGGGGTCGAAAAGGCGCTGCGCGACGCCATCAAGCGCGACCGGGCGCGAACGAAAGTCCTCCGGATGAGCGCCTTCGGCCTGATCGAGATGACCCGCCAGCGAATCCGGCCGAGCCTGAAACGGTCGGTCTACGAGGATTGCGTCCGTTGCGCCGGGGCCGGCGTGGTCAAGACGATTGAAAGCATCTCGATCGACGTGATGCGTATCCTCGCCCTCGCCGCGCACCGCGAGGACATCCGCCGGATTCACATCGGAGTTTCGGTGGGCGTCGCCGCCCACATGAACAACCGCAAGCGCAAGGAGATCGCCCAGATCGAGCAGGACGCCAACATGACGATCCACATCCGTCATGAAGTCGACTCTCCGGCCGAGCATCTCCAGATCGACTGTTTCGACGCCAACAACAACGAGGTCCGGCTCTTCCCACCAGCCCCGGCCGAACGCCATCATCGCCCGCACCGGCATTGATCGGCAGAATGCGATCGATTGATCGACGACCGGCCCCCGCAGCAATGCGAGGGCCGGTTCGTTTCTTGAACCGCACGGATTGACCTCGACCATGCCGGCGGCGAAAAATGGATCGGGACCGAGTCCCAGCGTTCTTCGGAAATTCACCGCGATCCAGTGGAGGTGGGCTGTGGGAGAGACTTCGACCCGACCAGGGCTCACCACGACCGAAGACCTCGATCGGATGCACGCCCTCTACCGCCAAGGCGGCCTGGAGCGCCTGATGGCCCCTCACATCGTCTATCCCGAGGCCGCTTGCCCGCCATACAGGCTGTGGTCAGAATATGCAGGCAATCGACTTCCGACTGGAAGACCACGGGCGAGCCATCCATGACCCTTTGGTTCGCTCCTGGTGGAGCGATACCGGGTTTGCCGGCCGCTGCCCCCATTGTGGGGGGTGGGTCCACTTCACTTTACGAGCCAAGCGAGCCATCACGCCGGAAGAGGCCGCCGCGCTCCCGCAACTACCGGATGACTGGTCTGAAGGAGCGACGATCCTTTAAGAAGCTACGATCCTTTGAGGATGATTAAACCCTACCCTCGCCGAAACCGGCGTGGGACCAGCACTGGATCCGTTTCAGCCTCTTGCGTTGAAGGGTGCATCACTAACAACTTCTATGGGAGTCCAGCCGTGAGAAGGAAGCTCCAGGTTTTCGTTTCGTCTACTTACACGGACATGCTTCCCGAGCGACAGGCCGCTGTCGAAGCCATTCTGCGTGCTGACCACATCCCTGCCGGAATGGAACTGTTTGCTGCCGGGAACGAATCTCAATGGGAGACGATCCAACGCTGGATTGACGACTCGGACGTGTACATGCTGATCCTCGGTGGCCGCTATGGGTCGATAGAACCCAATTCGGGCAAGAGTTATATCCAATTGGAATACGAATACGCGATCGAGAAGAACAAACCTGTCTTTGCGGCCGTGATCGACGAGGCTTATCTCACTTCCAAGGTGAAAGAAATTGGTCCGGATGCGATGGAGAGAGTCAACGGCCTCCTTCTGAATACTTTTCGAGAGATGGTGACCGGGAAAATCTGCCGCTTTTTCAAAGACCTGGGCGACCTGAAATTGATAGTTTTCGAGTCGCTGGCGAACCTCAACCGCAATGAGCAACTTGGTGGTTGGATTCGAGGAAGTGAAGTAATTGATCCCAAGAGCACTCTGGAGGAGGTCAGTCGACTCCAGGGTGAAAACGTAACCCTTCGCAATAAGATCACTGACCTGGAGACCGTTACCGCAACCTTCTTGGGCGCTCAACCGGCTCAATCGTTGAGCAATGCCTTGAGCGACGATGCGAAAGAACTTCTCGTCACGGCAGCAACGAGCAATGGCGTGATCATGCACATGAGATTTATGGGTGGTGCATCCATTCAGGCAGGAGGCAGGAATTTCATCAATCCGATGACAGACCGCGAAGAGGCACGTTGGAAAGCGAGCATCGGTGAACTTCGCGAGAATAGGCTTGTGGAGATGACGAGTTCTAAGAACGCCGAGATTTTCAAGGTGACCAAACGCGGCTATGAAATCGCTGACGAGATTCGGTCTGGGGCGAACGACGGCCGAAGAGGCACCTAACCTTGCGACGCAGCGTAGCGGGCAGCCCTCTACGATTGCTAGGAAATCCGACCGAGGTTACGCTGAGCCGAAGCCCAAATCGTCCCCAGCAAATCGACGAGGAACCTGCCATGACAATAGTCATCGACGAAGCGACGATCCTTGATTCCTTACGACAAATCCCTGCGGATCGCTGGGGCGAAGTCCAGCGGTTTCTCGAAACTCTGATCGAGACTGAACCGCCCATCCGCACCGGGGCCGACCTCATTCGATCGGGGTTGGTCGGGTTGTGGGCCGATCGGAACGACCTGGGAGATAGCCAGGAGTTTGCCCGCTCCTTGCGGCGGCAATCCGAGACTCGCCAAAGGGCAGACGATGCTCCTGGACACTGACATCATGGTGGATCTCCTTCGAGGATATCCGCCCGCCTTGGCCTGGGCGGCTGGGTCTGGCTCCATTCCGCTCGACCTACCAGGCCTGGTGGCCATGGAGTTATTGCAAGGTTGTCGAAATCTGGCCGAGCAGCGGCAATTAGAGAAGAAACTCCTTGGCTTCACATTGCACTGGCCAACTCAGGCCGACTGCCAGCGTGCTTTCCAAGATTTCGCGGCCTTTCGGCTCAGCCAAGGCTTGGGCTTGATCGATGCATTGATCGGTCAAACTGCGGTGGGGATCGGCGAGCCACTGGCGACCTTCAACATCAAGCATTACGCGTTCATCACAGGTTTGAGCATCGTCCAGCCGTATTGAGGGCTGAGACCTGGCAGACCTCGGCCGAAGACACGCCTTCATCACCTTGCGATCTTGCTTCGTCTCGTTTGTCGGTCAATTTTTCCCGACGCCCTTCCCTTGCTCGGAGTCTTTCGCTACAATTCATCCCTTCGGACTGACGCGGCGGCATTTCCGGATCGCGCGGTCTTTCGAGATTTTTTCGAGATTTGAACCCGGCGACCCGTGGCCTTTCCGCCGGGCCGCGAGGAGTGTTTGACGGATGGCTTACGCAATTTTCGAGGATGGCAGTCACCAGTTCCGGGTCAGCGAAGGGGACACCATCACGGTCGACCGGCGCGATGGCGAACCTGGCACCGAAGTGGTCTTTGACAAGGTTCTCCTGATCGCAGGCGACGGCGCTCCGGCCATCGGTGCCCCCCTTCTGGCGGGCGCGAAGGTCATCGCCAAGTTCGTCCGCGAATTCCGCGACAAGAAGATCGTGATCCAGAAGTTCCGTCGCCGTAAGAACATGCGTCGCCGGAACGGTCACCGTCAGTATTACACGTCGGTCCAGATCGTCAGCATCGTGGCCGCAGTCTGACGTCTTTGCGGACCCGATTTTACGATTCACCAGAAGCCGTTCCGGTCGAAAATTCGATCGGTAACGGCTTTTGTGTAAACTTTGGTTTTTGGCTTCGTTTTGCTCCCGCTAATCCATCACCTCCACGCTTCCCACACAATCGACAAGGCTCGGGTGCAAAATACCCCGGACTACCTCGTTTCTTCATCCTCTCGCGACTGCATCAGCTAGAATTGCGACTGGCTACACTAGGGTAAAGCCGGTCATCGCACGCTCGAAGGTTGAGTCTTCGGATTTAACTCTATAAAATGAGCGGCAACATAAGTGATCGGATTTCGCCCCCCCGGTGCTCGTCAAGAAGATTATTCGGTCAAATCCTGTTCCTGAACAGACAGCCCACTAGACCCGTGGCCACTACTATACTACTGTAGTCGCCGCTGATTTGTCTGGGACCAGGGATTGGGACCCTAGCATGATCAGCGATCAACCCGGAGAGCGTCCATGGCAACGGTAGAGGCGACGGAAGTACGGACGGGCACTGCGCGATCGGGGATGTCGGTCCCTCGGGTCTTCAGCACCGAAGGTGTGAGCCCTTATGACCAGGTGGAGTGGGAACTCCGCACCGCGGCCATCAAGGACGAACGTGGTCGAGTGCTCTTCGAGCAGACGAACTGCGAGATCCCCAAAGGCTGGAGCCAGCTCGCCACCAACGTCGTGGTTAGCAAGTACTTCTACGGCGAGATCAACACGCCCGAGCGTGAGTCGAGCGTCCGCGACCTGGTCGACCGGGTCACCAAGACGATTACCGACTGGGGCCAGGAAGATGGCTACTTCGCGACCGCCGAAGACGCTTCCCGGTTCTACGACGAGCTGACGAGCCTCTGCGTGAACCAGTACGGCTCGTTCAACTCGCCGGTCTGGTTCAACGTCGGCCTGTTCCATCGCTACGGGACCGTGGGCCTGGCCAATAGCTGGCGCTGGGACGAAGAGACCCGGACCGTCGTGAAGGCCAACAACGCCTACGAGTATCCCCAAGCCTCGGCCTGCTTCATCCAGAGCGTGGCCGACGACATGCAGGACATCATGAGGCTGGCGACCTCCGAGGCCATGCTGTTCAAGTACGGCTCGGGAACCGGGACCGACCTTTCGACGCTCCGATCGAGCAAGGAAAAGCTCGCCGGTGGCGGCAAGCCGTCCGGTCCGGTCAGCTTCATGCGGGTTTACGACTCGATCGCCAGCGTCATCAAGTCGGGCGGCAAGACCCGCCGGGCCGCCAAGATGCAGACACTCAAGGTCTGGCACCCTGATATTCTTGAGTTCGTCGAGTGCAAGACCAAGGAAGAGAAGAAGGCCCGGACCCTGATCGAAGGGGGCTACGAAGCCAACTTCAACGGCGAGGCCTATAGCTCGGTGCTGTTCCAGAACGCCAACCTGTCGGTCCGGGCAACCGACGGTTTCCTCAAGGCCGTCGAGGAGAGCGGCGACTGGACCACCAAGGCCGTCACCACGGGACGGCCGATGGATACGCTCCCCGCCCGTCAGATCATGGACGCGATCGCCGAAGGAACCTGGCTCTGCGGCGACCCCGGCCTCCAGTACGAAGACACGATCCAGAAGTGGCACACCTGCCCCAACACGGCGCCCATCAACAGCAGCAACCCCTGCTCGGAATACATGTTCATCGACGACAGTGCTTGCAACCTGGCAAGCCTCAACTTGATGAAGTTCCGGCGCGAGGACGGCACCTTCGACGCCGCTTCGTTCCGGGCGGCCTGCCGGATCTTCATCACGGCTCAGGAGATCCTGGTCGACCACGCCAGCTATCCGACCGATCGGATCTGCCAGAATAGCCACAAGTTCCGTCCGCTCGGACTGGGCTACGCGAACCTGGGTAGCCTGATCATGGCCGATGGTCTGCCATACGACTCGAACCCCGGTCGCGGACTGGCGGCCTGCATCACGGCGATCATGCACGGCCAGGCTTACCTGACCAGCGCCGAGCATGCCGGTCAGCTTGGGCCGTTCGATGGTTTCGCGATCAATCGCGAGCCGATGCTCCGGGTCATGGAGATGCACCGCGACGCCGTCGAGGTAATCGACCCCTCGGCTCCGGCCGACCTGGTCGTGGAAGCCCGGAAGGTCTGGGACGCTTGCCTCGAACTGGGGCGGCAGAACGGTTACCGGAACAGCCAGGTGACGGTCCTCGCGCCGACGGGAACGATCGCCTTCATGATGGATTGCGATACGACCGGGATCGAGCCCGATATCGCCCTCGTGAAGTACAAGCAACTTGCCGGCGGCGGGATGCTCAAGATCGTCAACCGGACCGTCCCGATGGCGCTCCGGAAACTTGGCTACGACGAGCCGACCGTTGGCGGCATTCTCGACTACATCGACTCTCACGACACGATCGAAGGGGCGACCGGCCTCAATGAAGGGCACCTGCCCGTCTTCGACTGTGCCTTCGCTCCGCCCCAAGGGGGCAGAAGTATCCACTTCCGGGGCCACCTCCGGATGATGGCGGCCGTGCAACCGTTCCTCAGCGGTGCGATCAGCAAGACGTGCAACGTCCCGAGCGACGCCACCGTGGATGACATCCGCGAGGCGTATCTCGAAGGCTGGAAGCTCGGCCTGAAGGCGATGGCGATCTACCGCGACGGTTCCAAGGGAAGCCAGCCGGTCAGCACCAAGTCGGAGACCGACGCCAAGGCCGACGCCGAAGCCGCCAAACTCGCCGCCGCGCAGCCCGTGGCTCCGGTCGCGCCGACCCTGGCGACGATCCCCGCGGTGGCCCAGCCTCGTCGGGCTCGATTGCCGCACACCCGCCAGAGCCTGACGCACAAGTTCGACATCCAGGGGCACGAGGGCTACGTCACCGTCGGCTTCTACCCGGATGGTCGGCCGGGCGAAGTCTTCATCACGATGGCCAAGGAAGGCTCGACGATCGGCGGCCTGATGGACGTGCTCGGCACGTCGATCTCGATGGGCTTGCAGTACGGCGTCCCGCTCGACGTCTTCGTGAACAAGTTCGCCCACAGCCGGTTCGAGCCCGCCGGTTTCACCAAGAACCCGGACATTCCGATCGCCAAGAGCGTGACCGACTACATCTTCCGCTGGCTCGGGATGGAATTCATCCCCGGCTACCGCGACGCCAACGCCCCTCAGCGAGTCGCCGACGAACCCGCCGTTGAACCCAAGGCGACCGTGAAGGTCAACGGTCACCGGACCGCGACGATCGCCGATCTCGAACACACCGAGGCTGTCCTCGGCCACGCCTCGACGCCCCCTACCCCGCAACAGGTCATCACCCTTGATGGCCTGGAAAAGCGCGACGAGCAGTTCGCCCACTTCCAGAGCGACGCCCCCGCCTGCGATAACTGCGGAGCCCTGACCGTCCGCTGCGGAACCTGCTACCGCTGCTTTAACTGCGGTAACAGCATGGGCTGCTCTTGAGCCCCAAAAGGACTCAGGACTGAGGACTCAGGTTAAACCTAAGCCAGGTTCGAGGCGTTTGCCTCGGACCTGGCTTTGCTGTTTTGTAGAGTGGTGCCAAGCCTCAGGCAAGGCCCACCATCTTCGTTCGAGTAACAAGAAGGAACCATGACGCTCGCGGAACTCGAATCCAGTCTTGCCATCAGCAACGTGCCCAAGGATGCCTACTGCCTCACTGGCGGTTTGCCGAACGAGGCTTATTGTATCGTTGAAGCCAATGGCAAGTGGCAGGTCTACTACAGCGAGAGAGGAAGCCGTTCGGGCTTGAAGGACTTTGATACCGAGCCAGATGCGTGCAACTACTTCCTCGATACTTTGATGAGAATCACGGGAGCAAATCACGGACAGTAAGCTGACCGACCTCGCGTCCTTCGATCACGAGCGGGATCATCTCGTCCGGCCCGAAATCCTGGCGGTGGCGATAATCGGGCTCCTCGGTCGGCCCGGACGGATCGGTGAAGACCTCGATCCGGTTATTGACGAGGTTGATGAGCCAGTAGATCGAGAATCCGGCTCGGGCGTAGAGCCGTTTTTTCATCCTCCGATCGCGAAACAGGCTGGTGTCAGCCACCTCGATCAGGAGCGCGACATCGCCTGGACCAGGCGTCCGATTTTGGTAGTCATCGAACGACCCTCGAACGATCGAAACATCGGGCTCGGGTTCACTATCGGTCCCCTGGACCGGATCTTCCTTGGCGACATACCATCCGGCCGGTATCAGGCCCATGATGAGATAGAACGTCCGATTCGCTGATATGACATGAGGGCGATCTTTTGACATCTTGGCAATGAGCCATCCTTCCAGCAGTTCGATCCGGTCGTCGGTCGTCAGAATCCATGCCTCAGCCATCGCCCGATACTGTTGCAAGGTCAGACGATAGGGTGAGCCATCCTGAACCAGGAAACCGTCAACCAGTTCGACGCCATCGGCTGCGGGGATGATCCCGGCTTCGATCGTCCGCTGGAACTGGTCGTTGCTCAGCCGGTAGTCGTGGCCGCTCGGCTCGGCTTGGAGGTCGGCCGAATCTGTCGAAGTCAGGCTGATGGACATGGCACCTCCTCGGATCGATGGCAGGTGGACCATCGAAGGCCCGGCTTTGCGAATCGGGCCGGGCCTTCGACGGGCAAGCGGTTGCTTACGCCTTGGGGGCCTTGCGGGCGATGTTGACCCAGGTGTGGACGTGCGGCGAGCCATGGAAGTACCAGGCGAACGCCGGGCCTTCGAGCTTCCAGATGTCCCAGACCTTGTCGTTGCCGATGTCGCCGTCTTTGTAGTAAGTCAGGCGAAGCTTGTCGACGCCGCCGGCCTCTTTCAGGCACTCCTGAACTTCCTCGACGTCGAAGGCGCGGAACGGGCTGGTCAGGTCTTTCAGGAGCTTCTGGACCATCTGCTTCTGCTGGCCGTCGAGTTCGGCGACGGCCAGGCCGGGGGCGTTGGCGACCTCCCCTTTCAGGCGGATCGAGCGGGGGTTGTCCCCTTCGGACTTGCCCAGGAGCGCCCTGGCCTGCTGCTTGTCGTCCAGGGTCTTGAAGATGGCATTGGCCTGCGCACCCTGATACCACCAGACGTTGCCGGAGTGCTGGGCGTCGTCGTTGCCCGACCCGGTGGCGTCGTGACCGTAGAAGATCGGGCCGCCAAAGGCCGCCCCTTCGACGCTGTTGCCATCGGCCCGGAGGGTGTTGTGCCGGCCGGTCAAGACCCACTCGAACGGCCGGTCGGTGCCCGGCTCGCCGAAGACGGCGACGCTGTAAGTCTCGATTCCGCCGCTGTCGTGATCCATCTGCTTCTTGAAACGCTCGTAACCGTCTTCGCTGCAAAGACTCTTGAAGATCTCGTCGCAGAGAGCCTGCTGTTCCTTGGTCATATCGCCGATCGTGGGCTTGACGATATGCCAGTTATTCTGGACCTGCGACCGTTTGGGATCGTTGAACGGAAAGCAGATGGTCTTGCGTTGCTCATCTTTGAGCGTCGCGTAGAACCGGCCGACAGCGGTTTCCGCCGGAGCTTTCGGCGTGGGGCCAACCGGAGCGGTCGGACCATCGGCCCGGGCTCCTGGAGGCAGGATCAGCGACGAAGTCGCGGCCAGAGCGGCCGCCGTCCCGACGGTCTTGACGAACTCGCGGCGCGAGACACCCGAGCCCGGGCGTTGGTTGGCC
>JAJYCH010000106.1 GCA_021778575.1 Planctomycetota bacterium | reverse complement strand
CTGTGCTTTTTCGGATATGCCTTCCATACGATTCTCCAGCGCGACGTGCGTGATTGAGAGGTTTTTTGCTGGGCCGTCGATCATCGACGGCCCAGCAAAGAGGGGCGCCTAGTTCTAGACCTTGATCACGAGGATCGAGCAGGACGACGACGTGCAGCTGCTGCTTGCCACGAGGCCGGCGCCTTCTTGATCGCCCTGGTCGGTGATCCGGGTCGCCGCGGTGAAGATCAGGCTGGGAACCCGCAGGTCCTTGGGGTACTTCCGGCCGAACGTATCGACATCGGCCAGGAGGACTTCCGGCTTCGCGTCCGGGGCCGCGGTCATGATCGTGGCCAGGGCCTTGTAGTAGTAGGCCTCGGTCAGAACTTTTTCGTCGTGGCTCCTGGCGATGACCGTCTCGGCCTCGGACTTCAAGGTCCGAATCGTGGCCAGGCTGGTCCGGAGCGTCTGCCAGCGAAGCGGCAGCAGGGTCGCCAGTTCGGGATTCTCGGGATCGGCCTTGAGCAGTTCGCCGATCAGGTCCGCCTTCTTCTGCATCGTGGCGCGGAGCGTCATCGAGTAGTTCTGAAGGGCGGCCTGATCGGTCAGATCGGTCGGCCGGGCAGGCATCTCGATCGCTTTGATTTCGGCCAGGATCTTGTCGGCCGGGCGATCCTCGGCGGTGGCGATAGCGGCGAAGGCCAGGCAACCGCAGAGTGTGAGCCACGCAGCTCGATTCCGGAGAGTCATGCTCATGGTCATGAGTTCCTTTCCCGATTTCCAAAGGAGCAAGTACGACCGGGAGAGATCGGCCAGTGATATCGTCCGACACCCGGGCGAGATCGAAAGATCAAAAATAACCTGTTGGTCACCTCTGTGACAAGTGTCAAGCCAGCGTCAATCCGACGAAATTTCCGGAGGACTTCAACCCCTCTCCCGGAGAGGTCGAGTTTCCACAAGCCGACGCCGCTTTTTCTGAGCCGTTCCTGGCTGTTTCGAGAGACTCGGGGATCAGTCGGGACGGTTGGATGGCAAGACCTCGATCGCGCCGATCGGAAATTCACCGGCTGATCGATCGAACTCGTTCAACTCGAAGGTAACAGTTCCTCGATGTCGGCCCGGACCTGCTTTGGCCGAGCTTTCTGGGCGGATCGGATACTCAGCCAGGTCGTGGGCGCCAGGACGAGCACGAAGCCGGCAACGGTGGCCAGAGTCAATGCTCGGTTCCAGAGGATCACGTCGAACACCATGGCGAAAACGACCTGAACCAACCCCACCGTCGCGACCTTGGCCGGCGCTCCCGCGGCATAGGCCTTGGTGAGCAAGATCTGACCCAGAGTTCCGGTGGCCCCGACAGCCAGCAGCAGGCTGATCAAGTTCGCCGAGGTCGAGAACAGCAGTGGCGTACCCTCTCGCCAGCGAAAGTAGAGACAGGTGGCCGAGATCATCGTCGCCACCCCCGCGAAATGCGCGACGACCGCCCTCGGGTCCACTTGCCGGAGCCGATGCAGTCCGAGCATCGCCACGGCCGTCGACGCCGAACTCAACAACGCCACCATCGCGGCGAGACGATCACCAGACAGATGCGGACGTTCGATCAGAACAACCCCCGCCAGCCCGCTCAAGACGCCAAGAACCTCGGTCACGGTCGGACTCCGGCGCAGGACGAGAGCGGAGATCAACACGATCCAGAGCGGGTGGACATTCATCAACGTGATCGCGTCGGAGACGGGCAATCGTGTCAGCGCGTAGAAATTACAGATCAGGCTGAAGCTACCGGCCAGACTACGGACCCAGAGCGTTCTCGGCCGCCAGATCACCAGTTCCGAGCCCGAACCTTTGACCAGAAGCGTGGCGGTGACCAGCATCACGACCGCCCTGACCAGCGCGATGATCACCCAGTCAAACTGATTGCGCAAGCCATGCGAGAGCGCGGCCATCGTTGCCAGGAGAAAGGCTCCGCCGATCATCCAGAGCGAGGCCCGATCGAATCGGAACGGCTCGGTCTTCGCCTCACTCAAGACTTCCCCCGATTTCTCGACGCGACTCGATCGAATAAAGCCAGCAACGATGATCCATGAATTGAATCATCCGTTCCGGTCGAAGCCCGGTCTTCTCGGCGACCCGTCGTGACGCCAGATTGTCACGATGGATGATCGAGACCAGGCGATCGAGACCGAGCGTTGCAAACCCATGATCGCGGATCGCCCGGGCGGCTTCGGTCGCCAGGCCAAGACCCCAATGCGACCGGGCGATCAGGTAAGCAATCTCGACCTCGTGCCGATCCGGAAGGGTCTGAGGGAGCAGACCGCTTCGACCGATCAAGAGCCCCGATTGCCGGTCGATCGTCGCCCAGAGACTGAAACCGTGCTCGGTCTGAAGCTTCATGCAGCGCTCGAGGTCGGCCAACGTCTGGTCCTGGGAACGCGGCCCTGAGGGGAAGAACCGCATGACTTCCGGGTCGGATTGAATCGCCGCAAGCCGTTCGAGGTCGTCGAGCCCCAGGGGGCGAAGCAGGAGTCGATCGGTTGCAAGGATCCAAGTTGATTCGTCGCTCATCATCAACCGGGACCTACGGGATCGAATCGAGAAGGACTCTGGAACGGAACTTATTATCGCAAGCGGAGGTCACTTCGGACAGTCCGGGTCCGAAGTTCACGGGAGATCGGCGGATTCGGTCCGGATCACCAGCGCGACCTCTCCCCAACGACCGGCAAGCCGGGAGCGGTCGACACGATCGAGATCGACATCAAGCTCCAGAATATTCCGGTCCAGGAGTGGCCGATCAATTCGCAGGCGATATTCCGGCGAATTCTCGGCAAGGAGCGTCAGCTCGTCTCCATTCAAACGGACCGCCACCAAGCCGGCGACAGCGAGAAGCTGGAGCTCGAAGATCTCGCAGCCTGAGCGCGAGGTCCGAGGTCTACCGAACCGTCGGACCAGTCTTCGAGTTCCCCGCCCCTCATCTGGCCAGTCGAGCGGTAAGATGCACCGGACCGGAGCGGACATCCCGTCCATCGGAGCGACTTCCCAGCCGGCTCGAAAGCGAATCAGGTGTTCGGGCATGGAATCGACTGTGGCTCGATCGGGTTGAAAAGTCAGAAGTCGGAAGAATAGCAGAGATTCCTGAGCAACTCTCGTGAAAATCGCGAAAGTTTGCGCGATGATCGGGGTTGACGGTTTCGGAGCGGTCGGTTAAGACATCGCTTCGGGCTGTTCATAGCGGTCCGAAACCGGAAAGTAAATTCCGATGGATCGGTTTTTATTTCGGTTGTAAGGTTCGTCAGGCTGGTCCCGTATGAATGGGACGGACGAGAGGTTGCTCCTCTCTGATTGAGTCGATCGGCCTGAACTCCAAGGAAGGAGAGCGCCGTGCTGCTTGCCGCTCCGGGGATTGCCTCGGATCCCGACCGCCACGGCCGACGCGCCGTCTGGATCGCCGCGCTGATCACGATGATTGGTGCCGGCATCATCTACGCCGACAAGGCCGCCGAGGACCGTAGCGCCTTCATCCGCTGGCGCCATCAGGTCCTCGAAATGCGATCCGGCGTCAATATCTATGACGACTTCGACTTCCCGAACCCGCCGATCATGCCCCTGACGCTGTACCCGCTCATGAGCCTTCCACCGGTCGAGGGGGCAATGATCTGGTTCACGCTGAAGGCGACGCTCGCGGCCCTTTCTCTGATCATGTGCTTACGGATGGTCAGCCTGGGCGACAAGCCAATCCCGTCATGGGTTCAGGCGATGATCGTCCTGCTGAGCCTGCGACCGATCATGAGCGACCTCCACCACGGCAATAATAATCTGGTGATCCTGTTCCTGGTCACCGCCACGGTTTATGCCTGGCGCAAGGGTTACGATGTCCTGGCCGGGCTGATCCTGGGTTATGCGATCGCGTTCAAGGTTACTCCGGGGCTGTTTCTGCTTTACTTCCTGTACAAGCGGTCGTGGCGGACCGTCGGAGCGACGGCGCTCGGGATGGGGATTTTCTTGCTGATCGTGCCCAGTCTGTTTCTCGGGGCGCAATTCAATGGAATCTGCCTGGGAACCTGGTGGCATAAAATCTTGAGCCCGTATGTTGCCAACGGGAAAGTTGGCGACCAGGAAATCAATCAATCGATGATCGGTGTTCTGTCGCGACTTCTCACCGCCTCCAAGCGAATCGGCGAGTATTCGATCAAGATTCACGTGAATCTGGTTGATTGGAACGCTCAATACGTGGCTCGTGGCCTGAAAATCCTTTCGGTCGGTCTGCTCGGCCTGCTCGCCTGGCTCTGTCGGACGAAGTACGAGCGGCGCGATGATCCTCGACTGCTTGGCGAGTTCGCTCTGATCGTCCTGGCGATGCTTTTTGTCTCGGAGCGGAGCTGGAAGCATCACTATGTCACGGTTCTGTTGCCCTATACCTATCTGGCCTATCGGGTCGGAATGACCGGGCTTTCAAATAGGGTTCGTCGAGTTCTGGGCGGTGCCTTGTTGCTCTCGGCCTTCTTGATGGCGACGACATCGAGCGAGGTGGGCGGACTGTTCGCGCATGGCCAGGGCCATAAGCTGGCGCAGGCTTATGGAATGTTTCTCTGGTCGGGAGTGGTTCTGTTCATCGCAACCGCCTGGCGTGTCCGGGTGGAAGGTCGCATTCCTCCGAGCGAGCTTGGTCTTGGTCTGGCCCCTTCGACCACACCTTTGAAAGGACCTTACTTGCCTCTGGCACGTCTGGTCCGGCGCGAGGAGCCTTTGATCGCCGCTCAATCTTGATCCCTGTCAGAATCAAGCCACATCCAAGGATGGATCGTCCGGTTTGCCGCCTCGCGTGGGGCGGTTTCCTCTCAACGTTCGATGGCCATGGAGGGCCCAGGCATGAAACCTTCCCACTCGAATCGGCAAACCCGGAAGCCGTCGCTGGCCCCGGAGCTTCTCGAAGATCGTCAACTGATGACCGGTGGCGTCGGATCGACCTTCGCCATCCTGCCGGCGACGATCAGCAAGGCCGGCGGAACCGTCTCGGTCTCCTTCAACCTCAAGCCGGGCCTGTTCACTGATCCTGGTAACAAGCCGTTCATCATCGGGATCGACGTGGCGCCCAATACCAGTTCGACCGCGAATCCGATGGTCACCTCGGTCGTCTCCCCTACCGGCAAGGTTCTGAACGCGCAACACACGAAGTTCGACCCCAAAGTGACTCGGACCGGTGTCTCGGCCTCAAATGCCGTCGCCACGGCCTCGTTGGTCACTATCCCCGGACTGCCGACGAAGAACGCCAAGAGCGACACCTACAAGGTGAATGTCAAGGGGCTGAACAAGACCTCGGGGACGATTCTCGTCGGTTTTTACCTGCCGGGCGACGCCGATGGAAATGGCGTCGTCCAGCAAGCCGATCTCAACGCGATCAAGTACGCCATGAACACCACGGCGTCGAACAGCAAGTACTCGTTTGACGCCGACGTGAATCGAAATGGAGTGATCGACGCCAAGGATCTGGCGGTCGCCAAGAGGAATCTTGGGGTTGGCACGACCGTCTCGCCGGTGATCTCGGCCAACGTCACGCCGAGCCAGATGGTCGACCCGACCAACCGGATCACCAATCTCTCGAACGTCACCATCACCGGCGCCGCGACTCCCAACTCGACGATCACCTACTCCGAGACGGGCGAACCGGCGATTACCACGACCGCCAACGCCACCGGCAATTATTCCATTGCCATCCCGCTTCTGACCGGAGTGAACAGTTACAGCGTGAAGACCACCGACGCTTTCGGTCAAACCATCGCGGGCTCGATCAACTCCATCACCTACACTCCAGGTGCCACAGCACCAACCTCGACCACGACTACGACCACGACCACGCCAACAGCAACCACCCCAACAACGACCACCCCAACAACGACCACGACCACGACCACAACGACAACCCCAACGACCACGACCACACCAACGACCACGACTCCGACAGTGACGGCGACGACTCCAACGACAACCACGACTCCCAAGGCCTGAGTTTTCCGGTCAGGCCGGAGTCGCGACGGCGCGACTCCGGTTCGGACCGGGTCTCAATTTCCCTCCAATCGCTCCAGCGCTCGATGGCTCGCCAGGCTGACCGACGGATCGGGATCGGTGAGTCGGTCACGGAGTGGCCCGATCGCCTCGGTTGCTCCAATTCTTCCCAGCGCCCAGGCCGCCGCCCCCCGGACAATCGGGTCATCGTCGCTCAGACGATCGATCAAGGCCGGCACGGCTTCCACGGATTGACGAGTCCCGAGAATCAACGCCGCGTTCCGAAGTAACCCCGACCGCTTCGAGCGTGCCAGCGCAGTGCCTTTCAGCCCCCGGCGAAATTCGATCGGAGCGCGGTTCAGCCACTCGATCAGGTCGGGGTTGCGGAATTCTTGCCGAGGCTCAAGTTCCGGCTCGCGACCCCAGGGAGCTTTGCGATTCCAGGGACAAACCTCCTGACAGATATCGCAGCCAAAGACCCAGTCCGCTAATTTCTCGGCGGGACCATCGGGAATTGGTCCCTTGTGCTCGATCGTCCAGTAACTGATGCACCGGCGAGCATCCAGCTCATAAGGTCCGACAAACGCGCCGGTCGGACAGGCGGTCAGGCATCGGGTACAGGTTCCGCAGTGATTTGACTCGTGGGGTTGGTCAAACTCCAGTTCGATATCGACCAGGATCGAGCCCAGGACGGTGAAACTGCCCGCCTTTCGATCGATCAGACAGGTGTTCTTCCCGATCCAGCCCAGACCTCCGAGCCGTGCAAAGTCTCGTTCCAGGAGTGGAGCCGTGTCGCAGACGGCGCGGCCGATCACCTCGGGTTGCTCGATTTTGAGCCAGTCGAGCAGGCTTTCGAGCCGTCGCCAGAGGATCTCGTGATAGTCCGAACCTCGGGCATAACGGGCGACCTTTGCCTGAGTGGGACCGGGCTCGACCGGCTCGGGACGACCATAGATCAGCCCGACGACCACGACCGACCGAGCCCCTTCAAGCACCCGTTGCGGGTTGCCCCGAGGCTCCGACTGGCGCTTCAGATAGGCCATTCCGGCGTCGTGACCCGCTTCGAGCCAGGCGAGGTAACGACCATATCCGGGAGGGACGACAGCCGGGGCGACGCCGACGAGGTCGAAACCGAGCCGACGAGCCTCGGCCTTGAGCCGACCGGTCAGAGAATCGCAATTCCTGTTTTCGGCTCTGACCTCTCGCTCGTTCAACGGAGTGCCACCGAGTCCTTCACGCCCAGGTTTTCGTAGATTTGCCGGGTCGCGTCCGACTTGTTCAGGGTGTAGAAGTGAATTCCCCGGACCTTGTTATCGAGCAGGTCGCGACACTGTTCGGTCGCCCAGTGAATTCCGACCCGAGCGATCTCGGCATCGTCCGAGCAGCGATTCACGGCCCGGCAGAGGGACGCGGGGAATCGTGCTCCAAGCGCGAGATCGGCCATCCGGGTCATACCGGATCGGGACGAGACCGGCATGATCCCGGCGAGGATCGGCACCTTGATTCCGGCCAGGTCGCAACGATCGCGAAAGTCGTAGAAATCACGGTTATCAAAAAAAAGCTGGGTGCAGATGTAGTCGGCCCCGGCGTCGATCTTCCGCTTGAGGTGATCCATCTCCTTGAGCCGATTGGGCGTGTCGGCGTGCCCTTCCGGGAACCCCGCGACACCAATCCCAAATCCTCGAGGGTCGGGATGTTCGACCTTTTCCTTGATGAACTGAACGAGGTCCTTGGCGAACTGGAACGCATCATTCTCGCGGTGGTAATCCGTCAGGTTTCGCGGCGGATCGCCCCGAAGCGCCAGGATATTCTCGATTCCCGAGGCGGCGTAGCGTTCGAGGATCGCGGCCAGCTCCTCGCGAGTATGGCAGACGCTGGTCAGGTGCGAGACGGCCGTGATATTGGTCTCGCGTTGAATCCGGACAATCAGATCGTGGGTCCGCTCTCGGGTCGAGCCTCCGGCGCCGTAAGTGACCGAAACGAAAGAAGGTTGAAGTGTCTGAAGCTGGGCGATCACCTCAAACAGATCGTCCGAGGCGGCGTCGGTCCGGGGCGGAAAGAATTCAAAGCTGAAGGTGGTCGGATGGTCCTGGAAGATGTCGAGGATGTGCATCAGGGAACGTCCCGTCGGAGTACAGAAGCGATCGTTCGGCGCGGATTACTTCTCAGAATAATCATCCGGACCGATTCGCGGGAGGGGATTCGTGGCGGAATCGCCGATCACGTCGCCAGTACTGCCAGACCTTGCCTGGGGCAGATGTCCAGGAGCGGACATTCTCGGCAGCGTGGTCGCTGGGCATCGCAGAGCGATCGACCGTGGGCGATCAGTCGGTGACTGAAGTCGATCCAGTGCTTCCTCGGGAGCAATTGATTGAGTTCGCGCTCGATCACTTCGGGTTCGGTTCGCTCGGTCAGCCCCAGCCGATAGGAGAGCCGCTTGACGTGTGTATCGACCACCACTCCCGAGGCGATCGCGAAAGCGTTTCCGAGCACGACATTCGCCGTCTTCCGTCCGACTCCTGGGAGTGCCGTCAGCGCCTCAAGATTGGCGGGCACCTCGCCGCCGTGATTCGCGACGATCGCCTCCGACAAGGCGATCAAGTTCCGCGCTTTGGCCCGAAAAAATCCGGTCTGATAGACCAATTTCTCAACCTCGGTCAGGTCGGCCATCGCCAGCGAGCGGGAGTCGGGATAGCGGGCGAACAGCGCGGGAGTGACCTTGTTGACGCGCTCGTCGGTGCACTGAGCCGACAGAACCGTCGCGACCAGGAGTTCGAACGCATTCCGATGGTTCAAGGCGCAATGGACGGTCGGATAGAGCTTGACCAGGGCTCGTACCACGTGACCGGCTTGCTTTTTGGGATCGGCGTTCGGTCGGCGAGAACTTGGCATGACGATTTCCGGAGAAGTCGGTCGGTCAATCGAGCAGATCTTAACACGAGTCATCAGTTCAACAACATCGACTCAGAGACCGGCTCGATCGGTCAAGGCAAGACATTGCGACGACCGGTGGCGGCCGGTTTGGAATCAGCCATCCGATCGGGATGAACCACCCTTGCCGCATTCTAACGCCGAACTACAATGAAATTTCGGTATCCACGAACTCAGTTCAGCGTGGGTCTCCGGCAGACTGTCTCGTCGCCGATCATGCTCGAGTCGTCCGACGTCATCTTCGAAGGTTGAGCCGTATACAACCCACCTCTGGCCTCTTCGAGTACGATATGGATGACGATTACGATCTGAAAGATTTTGGGAACGTCACGCGACTGTTCCCGTTACCGGGAGTGGTGCTATTTCCCCATTCGGTCCTGCCTCTGCATATCTTCGAGCCACGCTATCGTCAAATGACCGAAGATGCATTAGGTTCGGATCGCTTGATCACCATCGTCCAGATCCGGCCGCCCGCCGAGTGGAAATCACCCAAGGAACCGGCCCTGGAAGAATACGGCTGCCTCGGTCGGATCTTCAAGCATGAACGGTTGGCGGACGGGCGGTTCAACTTCCTGCTCCTCGGTCGGAAACGGGTCCGATTGACCCGTGAGATCGATAGCGGCAAGCTCTATCGAATGTCTGAGGTTGAGATCATCGAGGATATTCCGAGCGACGAACCCGACCACACCGGTCGGGCCGATCTGATCGCCCTGTTTCGCAAGCTGTTCCAGGGAACTCTCGACCCCGACCTCGACGCCTTGTTCGAGTCGGACTTGCCGGTCGGGGTTCTGGCTGACATCATGACCCAGGCGATCGGATTTTCGTCCTCGGTCAAGCAGACGTTTCTCTCCGAGCCTCGGGTGGCTCGGCGTGTTCTGGAACTGCTGGATCT
>JAJYCH010000105.1 GCA_021778575.1 Planctomycetota bacterium | reverse complement strand
CCCTGCCCGATTTGACGATCGCGGCGGCCCGGGTGGTCGGCCAGTCCATGCCGTCGAACCAGACGATGAACAGGTGCTTCGCGCCGCGGCCGGCGGCGTCCCGGAGCACCCGGCGGAGGTCGCTCTGGTCGGCGTAGTCGGCCTCGGGGTTCACGGTCCGCTCGGGAACGAAGCCATAAAGGGCGCGGAGCTTCGAGGCATCGCGATAGATGCTATTGGCCCCCGTGACCGATCCGAGGTCGATCTTCCGGCCAAACGTATAGATTGGAATCAACCGATTCGAGTGGCTCGTGTGGTTCGAGAAGACGTCGCCCGCCCCTTGCGAGCCGAAGTGATAGGCCCGGGGGATTTTCTCCGCTTTCCGCGCCACGGCCTGCGTCTGCAAATCCTTGAGCGGGTCCTGCCCCCGCGCGAGCCCGCCGGAGACGATGGCCAGAGCCAGGGAAGTCGAGAACAGTCGGGAAATCACGTCGGGAACTCCTCGGAGAACGATCAGTCGCGGTTCTGGCCCCATTCTTACCAATCGCCATCGACGGCTTCAAGGCGCGGCCCGCCCCGCGTGAAAGGATTCTTGACGACTATTCATCATTTCTTTTCCGTGTTTTCATCATTCGATCGGATTTCGGACGCGGAGGATCGGAAATTCCTGACCGGGGACGATGGCTTCGTCGAAGAAGTTCCAGTGGGCCAGTCCGTCCTCGGAGCGAAGTTCGAGCAGACAGACCGCCAGGCTTCCCAGCGGTTGGGCGGTCCTGATCAGGACGGTCCCGGCGGGGATGGTTCGGACCTCGGCCCGGGGCGAACTCGCGATCACGTCGATCGTCCGATGCCCCTCGGCGATGCGATTCGAGCGCGAAAACGTTTCGATCACCTCGGCCTCGATCGCGATCTTTCGTTCGGTCGGCAGCGTCTCGGTCGCGATCCCGTGCGCCTGGATCACCTCGATCGCCTTGCCGTATCGAGCCGGAATCAGGTAGGCGAAGGGCCGGGCGACGGCCAGGCTCGCGACGAAGTCTTGCTCGATCGCGCAGAGATAATCCCTCGGCTGGTTTGTGGCAAAGTTCCGGCCGTTGACGGGAATCTCGACGAAACCGAGAACCGTGGTCTGATCCGGGAATGCTTGAGCCGTTGTCCGGATCGCCACGAGGTCGTCCGGCTTTGGTCGAGTCCCTTTGGCGATTGTCTCGGCGCGAGCCTGGTCGAGCAATACGCCGATCTCGGCGTGGTGGTCGGTCGCGAAATCGAGCGCGGCCCGGCAGAAGTCGCGGGTCGAGAGAACCCGGTCCTTGAACGACGCATACGAATACGCTTCGGTCAGGATCGACAGCCGGTTCCGGAGTCCGATATAGGTCGTGCCGAACCGAGGAGTTGCCGGGAACGACGTCCAGCGCGTGTGGTCGGTCTCGAAATTCCCATAGAAATACGACTTGTATCCCGAAGCCTTCTCCATCGCGACCGTCAGCGACGGGAACATCGTCTCGCGTGAGAACCGGATCAGGCGGGGGTCGCCCGCCGGGTTCTTCGGCCCTTCATAGGTCAGCATGTAACGGTGATGCGACCCGTTGGTGGTATGGGTGTCGATCGTGAGAGCCGGGTCCCAGTCGTTCAGGAACCGGACGAGGGCGCGGGTCTCCGGCGCGTCGAGCTTCATGAAGTCGCGGTTGAGGTCGAGCCCCTGCGCATTCTCACGCTGGCCCATCCCGTCGTCGGGACCGATCTGCCCGGGTCGGTTGTCCTTCGAGACGCGCTCATTGCCATCGGCGTTGTAGATCGGGGCGACGGCGAGAATAAAGTGCTGGAACAACGGCTGATCGGGTTGAGCCACCAGTTCACGGACCAGGATCGGCAAGGCCTCCTTACCGTCAACCTCCCCGGCGTGGATGTTGCCGAACAGAAAAATTACCCGCTTACCCGAAGCTTTGGCCTCGGCCGGCGTGCTCACCGGAGGATTGCTCACGAGCAGCAGGGGCAAACTCCGCTCTTCGCCCGATTTGCCGAGTTCCCCCAGCTTGATCAAGTTTGATGATTTTGCCAGGGCTTCGCAAAGCGCCACGACCTCGGCATGGCGTGCCGTGGCCTTGAAGTCGGACTTCTCGGCGACCGTGAGCAGATCGTCGGCTGTTGTTCCCAGACAAAACGAACCCAAGACCAGCAGCAGCGAGCCGAACATGCGGAGTCCTTTTGCCTTGATAGATCTCGCTCCGATCTCCGGATCCAATGTCCGACGATTCCCAGCGAAGCGTCCCATGATAAGCGGTCGGTCAAACCGTCGCGAGTCACTCTCCAAAAGGTTGAGCCGCTTGCCTATTTAGCCTGAATGATTCAAAGGCCCCAAATTGAGCCCTGAATGAGTGGGATTGCGGGCTTGATTGGGTTCGTTCGGGCGGTCGCCGGCCGGCGCGTCGTTTTGCTGGTGCTTCCGGGAAAAAACGAACCCAACGCCGGGAGGATTCGCGTTCAACGAATCGGCGTGGATGTCGAGGGAGATATTCTTGAGATCAGCGACCGCGTTCGCACTGTTTTGCCCGAAATGTCCGAACCGGGGCCGATGGTCACGGCCCCGGTTTCCCAGATTTAAAACATTGTGTAGATGAAGGGAGCCGCGCCGGTGCTGGCCAGGACGAACAGGATGGCAAAGAGGCCGATCATCAGAAGGATCGGCAGGAGCCACCACTTCTTGTTCTCGCGCAAGAAGTGATAGAACTCGACCGCGAGGCTCGGTTGGCGGCGGTCGGCGAGTTCTTCGAAGGTCTGGGGCTTCTCTGGTTTCGAGGTCATGGCAATCGTCCGCTCTCCGGGCCGAACCTGGCTTGACGTCCTTTCGATTATTGCCGGCGCGGGCACTGATGGCGATGGCAAACTCGTCCGGACCGGCGGATTGGGTGTCCCCAGATTTCCTGGTGGGCTCTCGTCGACCCGACCCTTGGGCTTCCGACGAAGCCCTGATCTGGAGTGCGAGAGCTTGCTCTCGCTCTGGCGACCGGAGCTTGCTCCGAGCCCGAGTGACCTGGCCAACAAGGGTTTTCCGACGAGGACCGTGGAGCAAGCTCTCGCACTCCAGAGAACCAATCCCTTCGAGGCCCCCACCAGAAAATGGGGGCATACCCGGCGGATTGGGTGATTCTGAAGATCGTCGGGAAAAGTGGGTGACAAATCGGCCCTCACGGATGATACCATTGGTAGAGTGTCGGGTGGCCTCTCACTCCGACGACACTTCTCCGGCGGGAGCGATGGCCCGCCTTTCGATCGTCTGGTTCGATGATTTTCGAGACTCTCGGAACGAGGTCGGCCTCCGATCGTCGGTGCCGGGTTCGCTCGGTGGTGTTTGATTTTCCTCCGGAAGACCGATCGTGATGGACGGCAACCTTCATCGTGAAGCTGAATATGCCGAGCGGCTCCGGGCGCACCAGGTCCAGATTTTCAGTTATATCTACTCGCTGGTCCGGAATTTCGACGACTCCGATGACCTGTTTCAGCAGACGAGCCTGGCCATGTGGAACAAGTACGACCAGTTCGACCCTTCCAGAAGTTTCGTGGCCTGGGCGTGCGGCGTGGCGCGGTTCGAGGTGGCGAACTTCTTGCGGTCGAGGAGCCGGCAACGGCTTTATTTCAGCGACGACCTGAGCCTCCTGCTGATCGATGCTCAAGAATCGCTGGAGCAGGAGCGGATCGAGGAACGTCGCGAGGTTCTGGCCGGTTGTCTCAAGAAGCTCCGGCAGGGGGATCAGGAGTTGATCGAGGCCTGTTACGGCGAGGAATCGCGGGTTCCCGAAGTGGCGCGCGAGTGGGGTCGATCGTCGCAGAGCATCCACAATTCGCTCAAGCGGATTCGCCGGGCTCTGTTTGATTGTGTGCGCCGATCGCTCGAGCCGGGAGGTTTGCCGACGTGAACAGGCCCGATCGGCCCGAGGTCTCCGACCGGCTTCGCGACCTGGTGGACGACTATTGCTCGGATCTTCTCGATGAGATCGCGTTTGGCGAGCTCGAAGCCCTGCTGGCCGCCAGACCGTCGGCGCGGGTCTACTTCGCCGAATACTGTCAGATTCACGCCGAGCTGGGGTTCTCGACCCGGGCGAAGCGGGCGGCCTCGGCGGCTTTGAGCCGGCTGGAATCGGTGGCGCAACCCGCCAGGCGGCCGCTCCGTCGGCGGATCGCGCGCCGCTGGCTGGCCCTGGCCGGTAGCTTGCTGGCGGTCTCGGGGTTCGCGCTCGGTCAGTGGGGTCTGGGCAACAAGGGTCGGCGCGGGACCGAAGTCTCGCCGAAAAACGTGGCCTGGCTGATCAACGCCCAGGATTGTCTCTGGGCGGCCGATGGCGCCGATTTTCCCGGTCGAGACATGACGGTGGGCAAGATCCTCCGGCTCGATCGAGGGCTGGCCGAGGTCGAGTTCGACCGTGGAGCCCGGGTGATCCTGAAAGGCCCGGCGGTCCTCGAACTGCTCTCCGACAACTCGGCCCGGCTGATCTCGGGCGCCTTGACGGCGCGGGTTCCGGTTCCCGCTCACGGGTTCACGATCGACTCGCCGCAAGGGAAAGTCGTCGATCTGGGGACCGAGTTCGGCGTCTCGGTCGACGGGCCGGGGACGACTTCGGTCCGGGTCTTTTCGGGCGAGCTGACCGCCGAGGCCCGCAATAACCGCCGCCCACCGGTCCTTCTGGTCAAGGGGCAGGAAGCGCTGATCGACGGCCGGGCCGTCGCGCTCCGGTCCCCTGATTCGGCCGACTCCGCGCGATTCACCCGGACCATCGAACCGCCGCCACTGATCCGGCCACGATCGTTGAAGCTCGACTTCGCGAAGGTCGCCGACCAGGGGTTGCGCGATCGCGATGGTCGAGGGATCGGCCTGACGGCCCGGTTGCCGGGAACCGGCTCGGCGCTCGAGGCTCGCGACCCGAATCTCCGGCTCGACCTCGACGCTCATGCCCTGGAGCTGACCACGACCCGGAGCGACTTGAATCAACAAGTCGGGATCGATCGCGGCGAATATCTTGGAATCCGGCTCGCCGACCTCGGTTTCACCGGGTCCGAGGATTTCACGATCAGCGTCGAGATCCCCGACATTCCCGGCCTCGAAGTCGTCGGCCAGTTCGGGCTCTTTGCGGGGGCCGACTCGAAAAGGGCCATCCGGGGCGGCGTGCTCAGCCAGCCCAAGCCCGGAAGTTACAGCCTGTTCCTGGTCAATAACATGGCCGGAACCGATCGGGACATCCACGAGGTCGGTCTGACCAACACCGGCGACCACCTCCGCTTCACTCTCCAGCGCGACAAGGGGCGGTATTCGCTCCTGGTCGAGAACCTGACGCGGCAGAGTTCCAGCCGACTGGCGATCGCCCACCCGAAATGGCTCGACGGCGAACGCGATTTGTTCGTCGGGATCTTCGGCGCCAATACTCAGAGCGACGTGCGCAAGACCCTCAAGATCAAGGAGCTGGGCGTGACCGTCCTGACCCGCACACCGACCCGACCGCCCGACGCTTCGACCGGATCAGCCCCTTGAACGATCTCGTCGCCAGGCAGCGGAAAGCACTTGCACCCTCGACCGCTCCGAGCGACGATCAAACCAACCAACCCTCAACTCGATATCAGAACCACGACCGAACGAACTGGGGATCGCCCGTCCCCAATCAACCAGGAGATCTCGGGAATGCGTTCCAAGACATGGACTCGATGCCTGGCCTGGCTCCTTCTACCAGCCCTCGGCTGGGTGAGCCCGGCGCTGTCGGTCGCGGCGGATGCTCCGTCGAAGCCGATCACCGTCCTGTTTCTCGGCGATCAGGGGCACCACCGGCCCAGCGAGCGAGCACCGCAGATCATCCCCTTGATGGCGACCCGAGGGATCGAGATCACGTATACCGAGGCGATGAGCGACCTGAACCCGCAAACGCTCGCCAAGTACGACGTCCTGATGATCTACTCGAACGAGACCAAGATCACCCCCGACCAGGAAAAAGCGCTGGTCGAGTACGTCGAGAACGGCGGCGGCTTCGCGCCGATCCATTGCGCTTCGTACTGTTTCCTTGATTCGCCGAAGTATATCGCGCTGGTCGGCGCCCAGTTCCAGCGGCACGGGACCGGCGAGTTCGACACCAAGGTCACCGACCCGGCCGACCCGATCATGAAGGGGCTCGAACCGTTCCGGACCTGGGACGAAACCTACGTTCACACCAAGCATAACCCCAAGAACCGCCACGTCTTGCAGGTCCGCGACGAGAAGGGGACCGACGAGCCCTGGACCTGGACCCGGACCGAAGGCAAGGGCCGCGTCTTTTACACCGCTTACGGTCACGACCAGCGGACCTGGGGCAACCCCGGCTTCCATAACCTGCTCGAACGCGGCCTCCGCTGGGCGTCGGGCAAGGGCGAGGTCTTCGATAGCTACCCGCGAGTGGCCGCCGGCCTCAAGCCGCTCCCGGTCGAGCCCGCTCCGTCGGAGATTCCCCAGTACCTGCCGGGCAAGGCCTGGGGGACGATGGGCGACGCGATCAAGACGATGCAACTGCCCATCCCCGCCGCCGAGTCGATCAAGCACCTGGCGATTCCCAAGGGGCTCGAACCGCGTCTGTTCGTCAGCGAGCCCGAGATCGCCAAGCCGATCGCCATCACCTGGGACCACAAGGGGCGGCTCTGGGTCGCCGAGACGGTCGACTATCCCAACAACATGCAGCGCCGGGGTGAAGGTCACGACCAGATCAAGATCTGCGAGGACACCGACGGCGACGGTCAGGCCGACAAGTTCACCGTCTTCGCCGACAAGCTCAGCATCCCCACCAGCATGACCTTCGCCAACGGTGGGCTGATCGTCCACCAGGCACCCGACACCTTGTTCTTCCAGGACCTCGACGGCGACGACAAGGCCGACGTCCGCAAGGTTCTCTTCACCGGCTGGAGCACCGGCGACACCCACGCCGGGCCGAGCAACCTCCGCTACGGCCTCGATAACTGGGTCTACGGGATCGTCGGCTACGCCGGGTTCAACGGGACCGTCGGCGGCGAGCATCACCAGTTCCGTCAGGGGCTTTACCGGTTCAAGCCGGATGGCTCGAAGCTCGAATTCCTCCGGAACACCAATAACAACTCGTGGGGCGTGGGGATCTCCGAGGAAGGCCTGATCTTCGGCTCGACCGCCAATGGCTGCCCGAGCGTCTACCTGCCGATCCCGAACCGCTATTACGAAAAGGTTCGTGGTCTGACCGCCGGCGGCGTCTTGCAGATGATCTCCGACACCTACCGGATGTTCCCGATCACCGACAAGGTTCGCCAGGTCGACTACTTCGGCGGCTTCACGGCCGGCGCCGGCCACGCGCTCTACACGGCCCGGGCCTATCCGAAGCCGTACTGGAACAGCACGGCGTTCGTCTGCGAGCCGACCGGCCACATCGTCGCCACGTTCGCCCTCGAAAAGAAGGGGACCGACTTCGCCTCGCACAACGAGTGGAACCTGGTCGCCTCCGACGACGAGTGGACCAGCCCCGTCGCCGCCGAGGTTGGACCCGACGGCGCGGTCTGGGTCAGCGACTGGTACAACTTCATCGTCCAGCACAACCCCACGCCCAAGGGGTTCAAGACCGGCAAAGGGGCCGCGTACGAAACCCCGCTCCGCGACAAGACCCACGGCCGGATCTACCGGATCAGCCCGGTCGGCTCGCCGGTGAAGACGACGACCCTGGCGCTTGATCCGGCCGATGGTCCGGGTCTGGTCGCCGCGCTCAAGTCCGACAACATGTTCTGGCGGCTCCAGGGCCAGCGGTTGCTGATCGAACGCGGTAAGAAGGATGTCGTCCCGGCCTTGATCGCACTGGTCGAGGACAAGTCAGTTGACGCGATTGGCCTGAATACCGCCGCGATTCATGCCTTGTGGGCCTTGTACGGTCTGGGCGTGCTCGATGGCTCCAACCCCGCCGCCTCGAAGACGGTCACCGCCGCCCTGGCGCATCCTTCAAGCGGTGTTCGTCGGAATGCCGTGCAGGTCATGCCGATGGAGGACAAGGCGGCTCCAGTCGCCGCTCTCCTGGCCGATCCCGACCCCCAGGTTCGCCTCGCGGCGTTACTGGCCCTGGCCGACAGCAAGGAATCGCCCGTCGCGGCGGAAGCGATCGTCGACGCCCTGGTCTCCGGAAAGGTCGACGGCGACCGCTGGCTCCCCGACGCGGCGACCTCGGCCGCCGCGAGTCACGCCGGTCCGTTCCTGAAAACTCTGGCAGTCAGGAAGCTGACCAAAGCGGCCTCGCCGACTCTTCTCACCCTGACGACCCGTGTGGCCGAGCACTTCGCCCGAAGCGTCGAAGCCGGCGCTCCGGCCGACCTCATGACGGCTCTCGCCGAGGCCGACAAGGGCATCGCCGACGCCATCATCATCGGCCTCGCCAAGGGGTGGCCGAAGGACAAGAAGCCGACGCTCGACGATGCCTCGGACAAGGCGCTCGTCACGCTCATGACCAAGCTTTCTCCGGCCGCTCGGGCCCAGCTTGTGACCCTGGCCACGCGGTGGGGTTCGAAGGCGATCGAGGCCAATGCCGCCGAGATCGCCTCGACGTTCCTCGCCACGGCAAAGGACGACAAGCAAGCCGAAGCCGCGCGAATCGACGCCGCCCAGCGGCTCGTCGAGTTCCGGCCCAACGACGCGGCCTCGGCCGACTCGCTCCTGGCCTTGATTACCCCTCGGACGCCGCAGAGCCTGGCCATCGGCCTGGTCGACGCCGTCGGCAAGAGCGAGGCCCCGACCGTCGGCTCGGCGATCGTCGCCAAGCTCGGCGCGATGACCCCGGCCGTCCGGACGGAAGCCGCCAAGACGCTCCTCACCCGGAACGAGTGGACGCTCGCGTTCCTCGACGGGGTCGACAAGGGAGACGCGTCGCTCTCGCAACTCTCGCTGCCGCAGACCCAGGCTCTCGCGGCTCACAAAGACAGAACCATCGCCGCCCGGGCCAAGACCCTGATGGCCGCCAAAGGGGGCGGCTTGCCCGACGCCGACCGCCAGAAGGTCATCGATAGCCTGGCTCCGCTGGTCATGAAGGGGGGCGACGTCGCCAGGGGGAAACTGGTCTTCACCCAGCAGTGCGCCAAGTGCCACGCCCACGGCGGCGAAGGGGGTAAGGTCGGCCCCGACCTGACCGGGATGGGCACCCATCCTCGTGAAGAGTTGCTGATCCACATCCTCGACCCGAGCCGGAGCGTCGAAGGGAACTTCGTCCAGTACAGCCTGGCGACCAACGACGGCAAGACCTACAACGGCTTGCTCGCGTCGGAGACCAAGTCGAGCGTCGTCCTGCTCGACGCCGAAGGGAAGTCGCACACGGTTCTTCGCGAGGAGATCGAGGAGTTCGCCGCCTCGAAGAAGAGCTTGATGCCCGAAGGGTTCGAGAAGCAGGTCAACGCCGAAGGGCTGGCCGACCTCCTCGCGTTTCTGACCAAGCGCGGCAAGTACCTGCCGCTCGACCTCCGGACCGCCGCGACGGTGATCACGACCAAGGGGATGTTCTTCGCCTCCGACTCTCCCATCGAGCGGCTGATTTTCGCCGACTGGTCGCCCAAGACGTTCCAGGGGGTTCCGTTCCTCCTGGTCGACCCGCAAGGCGACAAGGTCCCCAACGCGATCATGCTTTACGGACCCAACGGCGTGCTACCGCCCGAGATGCCGAAGTCGGTGAGCTTGCCGCTCAACGCGCCCGCCAAGGCGATCCACTTCCTGAGCGGGATCAGCGGCTGGGGGGCGACCGGACCCGACGCCGAGCCGACGACCACCATGATCGTCCGGCTCCACTACGCCGACGGTCAGACCGAGGATCACCCGTTGCTCAAC
>JAJYCH010000104.1 GCA_021778575.1 Planctomycetota bacterium | reverse complement strand
TCTCGCAGTCCGCACAGCGTTCAAGAAGATGTACGACGACGGCCTCATCTATCGCGGGTACCGCGTTGTGAACTGGGACCCGAAGGGACAGACCACTATATCCGACGACGAGATCGAGTACGTCGACCAGGTCGGCCAGATCTGGACGCTCCGCTACCCCGTGACCGGCTCCGACGAGTCGCTCCACGTTGCGACCACCCGTCCCGAAACGATGCTCGGCGACACCGCCGTCGCCGTTCATCCTTCCGACGACCGGTACAAGCACCTGATCGGCAAGACCGTGACGCTCCCCTTGACCGGGCGTGAGATCCCGATCATCGGCGACGCCATTCTCGTCGACCCGACGTTCGGCACCGGTTGCGTCAAGGTCACCCCCGCGCACGACCCCAACGACTACGCCACCGGTCTGCGCAACAACCTTGAAATGATCAACCTGCTCAACCCCGACGGCACCTACAACGAGAACGCCGGGGCCTACGTGGGGCTAGATCGCAAGGAAGTCCGCAAGCGAGTCGTCGCCGACCTCGAAGCCCAGGGGTTGCTGATCAAGGTCGAAGCCCACACCAACCGCGTGGGCCTGTCCGACCGGAGCAAAACGCCGATCGAGCCTTATCTGTCGGACCAGTGGTTCGTCCGGATGGACGAATTGGCTCAAGGCGCGATGGACGCCGTGACCACCGGCCAGGTCAAAATCAACCCCGAACGCTACGCCAAGAGCTACCTCGACTGGCTCGGCGAGAAGCGAGACTGGTGCATCAGCCGGCAACTCTGGTGGGGACATCGGATTCCGGTTTGGAGCAAAACACATCCCATCGACCGCTCAATTTTGAAAGGATGGGAAGAACATCTCGGATTCGACGCGTTAGTTCTCGCTGGACGAGGATTAGCGCCAGGCGACTCGATCAATCCGTATCCCGAGGACGTCAGAGGGTCTGCGATCCCCAGGGAGCGATGGGGGGCGGAGTATAAACAACAAGATCTCGAGGATTCGCGGATCGAATTGGTTTGTATACCCGACCTGAGCCCTGAATCAGAGAAAGAGCTGATCGCCAAACTCGAAGCCGATGGCTTCGTGCAAGATCCCGACGTCCTCGACACCTGGTTCAGCTCCGCCCTCTGGCCTCACTCCACCCTGGGCTGGCCGGAGCAAACGGCTGAGCTGGCCAAGTATTACCCGACCAACGTTCTCTCCACGGCTCGCGACATCATCACCCTCTGGGTTGCCCGGATGGTGATGTTCGGCCAGTTCAACATGGGCGACGTCCCATTCAAGGACGTTTACATCCATCCCGTGATCCAGGACGGCAACGGCAAGCGGATGTCGAAGTCGGCCGGGAACGGGATCGACCCGGTCGATATCATTGATCTCTACGGCGCGGATACCCTGCGGTTCGCGCTCGCCTCGCTCGCGACCGAGACCCAGGACATCCGAGTTCCGGTCGAGAAGGCCAAGCTCCCCGACGGCCGCGAGGTCAACACCTCCGAGCGATTCGAGCAGGCCCGAACCTTCCCGAACAAGGTCTGGAACGCCTCGCGGTTTGCCCTGATGAATCTCGAAGGCTACGAGGCCGCGCCGGTGCATCCAGCGGATTTGACCGTCGAGGACCGCTGGATCTTGAGCCTGCTCGCGAAGGTCAACGCCAGCGTGACCGCCGACCTCGAAGCCTTCCGGTTCGCCGAAGCGACGCGAACGCTTCGCGACTTCACCTGGAACGACTTCTGCGACTGGTACGTCGAGTTCCTCAAAGGGCGTCTGCGCGACCCCGCCACCAAACCGGTGGCTCAGCGCGTCCTTGCCGCCGTGCTCGACGGGCTCTGCCGCCTGCTCCACCCGATCGTCCCGTTCCTGACCGAGTCGATCTGGCAGGCTCTCGGGGCGGTTGCGCCAGTGAGGGGATTGCACGACCCTGAGCCGGCTCCCGAGAGCGTCTGTATCGCCCCCTGGCCGAACCTGTCCGAATCCTGGATCGACCTTGAGGCCGAGGCGGTCGTGACCCAGTGGCAGGAGAAAATCACGGCGATCCGGAACCTCCGAGGCGAGCGCAAGGTCAATGAGAAAGCCAAGATCCGCCCGATCATCCTGGCCGAAGGTCCAGTCGCGGCGATTCTCCTGTCGGGCGAGTCATTCATCAAGTCACTGACCAATTCCGAGACCCTGACCATCGCCGCCCACGTCGATCGCCCGGCGGAGTGCGCGGTGGCCGTTCTGGGAGACGCCGAGATTCTCCTGCCGCTGGAAGGTCTCATCGACAAGAAGGCCGAGCAGGCAAGACTAACAAAGTCGTTGGCTGACCTGACAAAACAGCATGCCGGCACGACCTCGAAGCTTTCGAACGAAGGTTTCCTGAGCCGTGCTCCAGCGGATGTTGTCGAAAATTTGCGGAAAAAAGAAGCCGAACTCCGCGCCCAGATCGCCGTGATCGAGGCGGCAATCAAGGAGTTCGCGGGCTGAGTCGCTTCCACGAATTCGATCGATCCGAAATCGATCGGTCGGGCCGCAAGTTGACGCCCCTGCCGACGGGCCTTATCATCTTGTGTGTCCAAACGATCCACCGATCTTTGAAGCTGATGGACGGCAAGGACCGGCGATCGGGCTAACCCCCCTCGCCGACTCGAAAGGGGCGATCGACGTGGCCGTGCAGATGGAACTAACGCGGATCATCATCAGTGAAAATAACGAGCAACAGATCATCTTTCTCAAGGAAGTCGACGGCGAGCGAACCTTTCCGATCGTGATTGGAATCTTCGAGGCCACAAGCATCGACCGGCGGGTCAAGAATCTCCCGGCTCCGCGACCCTTGACCCACGATCTCCTCGCCAGCACAATCGAATTACTCGGCGGAGAACTCCAGGACATCTTCATCTGCGAGCTACGCGACCATACCTACTTCGCCAAGTTGCGTATCCGGCACGAAGGAGAACTGATCGAGGTGGACTCACGTCCCAGCGACGCCATCGCCGTGGCCGTGACCATGGATGTCCCGATCTACGTCGCCGAAGACGTTTTGAATGAGGTGGGCCAGTAACACCAAGTAAGCCCACCGTAAGAAATCCGGAGGGGTGCCAGAGTGGCCGATTGGGACGGTCTTGAAAACCGTAGAACCCGCAAGGGTTCCGGGGGTTCGAATCCCTCCCCCTCCGCTTCCGTCTTTGATCGAAGAATGAAGTCTCAACAGATTGATTCCAAAGGGTAATGGCGGATCGAGTCCAGCGGGATCGAGCAACTTTCCAACTTTTTAGTTTGGGCTTGAGCTTGTTGAGCTGCCGGCATCGGAGGCCTTGTTAGGTAGGAAATTGTTGCCTGCGAGACACCTGTCCAATTTGGATGCCGTTTCGCCTCGCGCTCAGGTTTTACCTCGGATTGGAAATCCAGTCCGGGCTATACTCAGTTACGGAAGGGGATTTCCTTTTTCTGGGTGCGAGCGGAGCGGCGCAAATGTGGTCGGTTGTCCTGCTGAGCTTGTTCGCGGTCGGGTCAGCCGGCTTCGACGTTCCGGGAGTGGATCGGCCGTCGATCGGCACTGTGGTCTCCGAATTCGCGTGTTCCGACCTCGATGGGAAAACCCGTCGGTTGGCCGACTGGCAAGACCAACCGATTCTCGTACTGGCCTTCGTTCGGGCTGATTGTCCGCTCGCCGAACTTTATGGCGACCGACTGGCACGACTGGCACGCGATCATCACGCAAAAGGAGTTCGCTTCGTCGGCGTGGCCTGTGATGGGCTCGAGACCTCGGACGACCTCCGGCGGTTTGCTTCCGCTCATTCGTTCGACTTTCCAGTCATCCTCGATCGACAGGCCAAGCTGGCCGACCAGGTCGGAGCCCGGCGAACACCCGAGGTGGTCGTTCTCGACCAACAACGACGCATTCGCTATCGCGGTCGAATCGACGACCAATATGCGATCGGCTCGCGTAAACCAGAACCGATGCGGCAAGACCTTTCCGAAGCTCTGGCGGAGTTGATTGCCGGGCGGCACGTGACTCAACCCGAGGTTGATGCGGTGGGTTGTCCGATCAACCGCCCCACAGATTCGATCTTGCCCGGAGCCACGACTTACTCGCGAGATATTGCTCCAATTTTCCAGCGACGTTGTGTGGAATGTCACCGACCCGGGCAAGTCGGTCCGTTCGCGTTGCAGACCTATCGGCAGGCGGCAAGCTGGGCAGGCTCGATCGCCAGCGCGGTCGACGACGGCCGGATGCCCCCCTGGCATGCCAACCCGGCTCACGGTCGATTCGCCAACGACTCACGCTTGACCGACCGGGAGAAACGCCGGATCGCGGAATGGGTCGAAGCTGGGGTTCCCGAAGGCAATCCGGCCGATCTCCCCCCTTCGGCAAAGTTTTCCGAGGGCTGGCGGATCTCCAAACCAGACCAGGTCGTCACCATGCCTCAGTCCTACAATGTTCCAGCGGAAGGGGTGATCGACTATCAATATTTTGAGGTAGACCCTGGATTTACCGAGGACAAGTGGATTGCCGCCTCCGAGATCCAGCCCGGTAACCGCAAAGTCGTTCACCACTGCAATGTCTTTCTCAAAGACCCAACGAGCCGTGGAGAAATTGACGAGACCGGCGAACTGGGTTCGTATTGCCTCGACGCGATGACCCCCGGTTCGCCGCCGATGGTCCTCCCGCTGGGTTCCGCCAAGAGAATCCCGGCCGGGTGGCATCTGCTCTTTGTCGTCCATTACTCGCCGATCGGAACTCCGCAGAGTGACCGGACGAGCATCGGGCTTGTCTTCGCCGACCCCGCCAAGGTTCAGCGCGAGGTGGCCACGAATCTCGTCTTCGACCCCGACCTGCGGATTCCACCGGGTGTCGCTGACCATCGGGTCGAACGCTCACGCCGGTTTGATGACGATGTCTTGCTGCTGGCGCTGTTCCCTCATATGCACCTGAGGGGCAAGTCGTTCCGCTACGATGCGATCTTTCCGGACGGTCGCGAGGAGATTCTCCTTGACGTTCCTCGCTACGACTTCCGCTGGCAAAACCGATACGAACTCGCCGAGCCGAAACGGCTTCCCGCCGGGACAATCCTCCGCTGTGTGGCTCACTTCGATAACTCGTCGAACAATCCCGACAACCCCGACCCGACTGCCGAGGTCCGGACCGGCAAACAGAGCTGGGAGGAGATGTTCAACGGATATCACGACATCGTTCTGGCCGACGAGGATCTAACGAGGCCAGTTCCGTTGCTGGCCAAGGCCCGGAAAATGGTAGGGGTGCTCTTTCGATTCGGAGCGATACTCGGCCTCATCCCTGCCTGGCTCCTCTGGAAGAAGATCCGTCGTGTGTCTAACCAGACAACACAAAAGGCCCCGGTTTGACCCGGGGCCTCATCGTTTTCAAGTTCGATGATAGTGGTCGAGGGGAAAGGCCCGATCGATTACTTGACCGGGACGAGTTGAATCTCGTCAATCCCGATGTGATAGCCCGTTGACTTCGCATTCTTCTTGAAAATGGTAATGTTCAGCTTCCGTTTGCCCTTGTTCAGGGAAAAAGTTCCCATCGACAGGAGCGAGGTGGGACGGACTTCCGGTGAATAGAAGTCGATCTTCCCCCCCTTGTAGAAGGGCTTACCTTCGAGGTCGATCTTCGCGATCCCGTAATCAGGACCGAGCGTCAGTTTGGCCTTGATCTCGTATTTGCCGTCGGACTCGACCGGCAGTTCAATCGAGAGGACGCCGTCGGGTTTATCGTTCGACCAGAGGAGTTGACGGTTATCCGACCAGCTTCCCTTGTAGTTCGCCATGTCGGTCTGGGGAGCGACCGAGTCGGCATTCCGGCCGATGGCTCTCATCGTCGCCCCTTCGTAAACCTGGGTTCCATCGGGAAGCTTGGTGAACCCGGAGTCAACGAGCTTGGCCATCTTGTACGGCTTGGCCTCGATCGGCTGCCCTTCGGGGGTCGTCAGCCGGAAGTCTTCGAGCTTCGCATGAAACTCTCGCTTCGACAGGTTGGCCGCAGCCACGCCGACGAAGACGTCTTTCCGGAAGTCGATCGCCATATCGTAGAACTTCGCCAGCTTGTCCGGTGGCAACGCGAAATAGAGCGTCAGTGTGCCCCCTCGCCGGATGGCCGCCAGGGCGATTTCCTGCTCACGAATATCGAGGTAGTGAACCGCGACCGACTTACCGTTCTTGTAGACTTCGACCAGAATCTGGTTGGTCATGGCGATCTTTCCATCCGAGCGTTTGTTGCGCTCGAACCGGACGAAATTGCGTTCGTCCTGCCAGATCAACAAGCCGGCGGACTGGAAGCTGAACGGCAAGGGGCGTTTTCCGTTCGGGACCATCACGCCTTCTCCGCCCGGATCAAAGGTGTTACCAACTTCGACACTGGTCAGGAAGTCCCCATCGACCTTGACCAATGCACAAGGGGCATTGAACAGGTCGTACTGGGGTGCGTTGTTGAGCGGCAGCCCGGCCGGCAGGTCGATCGTCGTCGTGCCCGGCTTGTGGTGCATCTTCACACCGTCGCTAAGGTTTGTCTCGCACGACCACATCGCCATTTGCTTGGCTTTGGTTTGTTGATCGGCGTCAAAGATCCGACCGGGACGGTCGGGGATCGTCAGAGGCAGGGGAATGCTCGAACCAATGATGTTGCCCGTGAAATCAAAGAGAACGAACTGAAGATGAATTTTACGGTCCTCAGTTCGGTTGATCGGCAAGGCAAAAGTAATCGTCGCCAGATCACCATCCCTCATCATTTTCATCGGTTTTGCGTCAGGCAAGAGGGGAAAGCCTGAGCTTGGTCCGCTGACTCGCTTGAATCCATCAGGGGCGATGGGTTTATGGGTAAAGCTGACTCCGAACGCACTCGCGCGGCTCAGTGGATCGCTGATCCTCCAGACAATCTTGAGCTGGGTATCCGGGCCAACCGACCGCAGGACCTCCACCAGGAGCGGCTCTCCCAGACCTCCCGAGAGGAACGAGGAGATCACGACCGGAGGAACCGCGAAACCGACGTTCTCGCCCACCAGTCGGGACACAACCACCCCGAGCAAGCGTCCCTTGACGTCGACGACGGGACCTCCGCTATTGCCGCCGATGATCGAACCGGCGAGCTGGATTCTCGCCAGCATGCTGGACTCATCGCGCCGGAGGCTGCTGATCGTCATGGCATTGACGGTGACCGCCGGGTTCTGCTTGACGTTTCCGGCGATTTGCTGAATCTGGCCGCCGAGCGGGAAACCGATCGCGTACGCCGGCATCGTCTCGTACATCTCGCTCTCGGTCACCGGAAGGTCGGCCGAGATCGGGGCGGGGACATCGCGAAGCCCGGTGACCTCAAGGACCGCCAGGTCGGCCGCCTCGCCTCGGCTGTAAGCGACCAGCTTGGCGGGAACCTCTTGTTCCTGGCTCGTTCCGCTCCGAAAAACGGCGGAAAGCTCCACCTTGGTTCCCGGCTCGATCTCATCGGCTTCCGGAACCGCGACGTGGCGATTTGTCATCACCAGGACACGACCGTTAAGATTCTTGAAGACAAAGCCCGACCCGCTGCCTTGCAACTTACCGGCTTTGATCTTGATATACGCCGTGGCGTCCTTGACCCGATCAAGCACGGCCTTGTCAATTGTGGTTTGAGCGAAGACGTCGATCGGAGTTAATAACAAAAGCGCGGAGGCAACGAGAACCCAGCAGAATCCGGTCCATCGTCGCATGAGGTCAACTTCTCGGTTCACGCGATTCGGGGAGGATTTCCGCGAGAAGCTGGGGAGGGTCCGTGGAGACATGATATCCCTCGGTTGGTTGAACTCAAGACGGGGGGGGAACTCGCTCGGAGCAGATGACGGCTGGATGATGCGTGCGCTCAGCTTTTCCGTCACGCAAATCTCTTGCAAACTCATCGTTGAGTATGCTCTTAAAGATAACAGGCCTGGCTTCTTCGCGACGATTAAATTTTTTGACGATTTTCCAAATTTTGTCGGACCGATCGCACGAACTCTCCCAGACTGTACAAACTTCTCATTTCGACGGGCTTTGGTTCCAGAGATATCATCACTCCGGACGATCGATGATCAAGGCAAATCAACGCTCGGCCGACTGGTTATTGGACTGGATCTCGTCGGGTTTCAGTCGCCGGATTTGAATCGCCCGGATCGCCCCTTCCGATCGGTAGCTCGCAAAGCCGAGCGGCTGACAGGGACGAGTCTCGATCCGCGTTTTCACTTGCAAATCCTGATAATTGACGGCGAAGATCGCCTTGTCATCAACCCAGCAGCGAATGACGGCGCTGGTCACGTGAATCCGGAACTTGTACCAGATATCATTCTCATACTTGACGAACTGACGGGTTTCATTCTCCGAAGCATCCGACCCATTCAGGCTCGAAAGTCCCGTCACGCTACCACCCCAGCCACCGTTGACGAGTGTGACGAACGATTTCCCGACGGGAAAAGTTGCCGCCGCGAAGAAGTCGCTCCCCTTTGCTCGCCTGGCCTCGTAAGTCAACTCGTAATCGGTCGTCGGCAGATCGGCGCGCGAGCAAGCCACGGCAGTCATCGGGCCACCCGCTTCAAGCAGGAGCGTCCCCCCTTCGGCCTTGACCGCCCCCCCTTTATACGTTTCGGCCCTGTGCCAGCCTTCGAGCGATTTCCCGTCGAATAGACTGATCGTCGCCGCCGGATCATCCGCACCGAGGATCAGGGAAAGTCCGATCCCGAGAATCAGATCGAACAACGGAAACCTACCCAACTTCCGGAGTTCACGCATCGGATCATTCCCTTCCCCGAGTTGATGCTCGCTGGAGGCACTGAAGAACCGCCTCGTCATCCAACGCCGACGTTTCCAAGATGATCAGCAAGAAGGATTCGCTTCCCGCGTCGCTTTCTTCCCGCGCGACATCAGAGAGATCCGCGACGTGTGCCCACCAACGGGCCCCGTATTCGTCACCAACCCTTCGGAATTCCGGCCCATCACCTCTCTCGGGGCAAGACTGAATGGCGCTCGTCTTAACTATTCGAGCCGATCCAGCCGGCGATTTCAAGCAAATCAAGTCGTCAGTCAACTAGACCTGATCGGGTAGAATCGTTGCGTGAGACCATTCCACCAGGACTATTGAAAGCGACCACGCCATGATCCACGTCATCGCCACGATCGAGCTGAATCCCGGAATGCGCGAGGCGTTCCTCAAGGAATTCCACCAGCTTATCCCGCAAGTCCTCGCGGAAGACGGCTGCCTCGAATATCGCTCGGCGATCGACCTCGCCTCGGGTCTTGCCGCGCAGCCGCCGAACCGCGACGACGTCGTCACGGTCGTCGAGAAATGGCAGAGTCTCGACCACCTCAAATCTCACCTGACCGCGCCCCACATGAAAGACTATCGCGAGACGGTCAAGTCGATGGTCGTCGGAACCAAGCTCAGCATCCTGGAACCGGCCTGACCATCAGATTCGATTTTGGGACCGAACAAAGCTGGACGAGGGCCGCCCTCGGTGACTGGTTTGGCAGAGGCTCGTCGAGGAGGCTCCCACGCCCCAAGGAACGGGACGGCAATAAGTTCACGGGGGCATGCTCAAAGGACGCGGAGAGCATGCCGCCCAGACGTCGAGAAATCGGGAAGTTCATTGCTTCCCATTCGTTAGTAGTAAAGGACGCCGCCACAACCTCCAATTCCGCCGTAGCCAAGCCCATAGGAGTTGTATCCGACAAGCCCATAACCGCCGTAGCCAAAACCACCATAACCGTACCACGGATAACCGAAACCGAAGCCGCCAAGTCCGTACCCATAACCGGCGTAACCAAGTCCGAAACCGCCGTAGCCGAAACCGAGCCCGAGCCCGCAACCACCGTAACAACCGCCGAAGCCCCGACCCAAGC
>JAJYCH010000103.1 GCA_021778575.1 Planctomycetota bacterium | reverse complement strand
TTGCCATCCCCCCATCGAAGTGAACCGATTCGAATGGAAGCGAACAAGCCCGAGCCGGTTGCCGACCCGCAAATCACGACCCAATCTCCCGCCTGGTGCCGCTGGGTGGTCGGAGCGTCGGCGATCCTGGGTATCGTACTGCTCTCTGACCAGGCGGGGAAGCTCTCGTCAACCTATGACGAGGTTACTTACTTGAATGTCGGTGCTCGCTGGTGGCGGTTTGGTGAGCAGCAATCGATCTCACAGATGGGTTCCCCGCTCACGTTCTGGAAGCTCCAGCAAGCACCGACGCTCTGGGCTCTCGACCGCCTGGGCGTGGGTGCCTGGATCGACGACCCCGTTGCTCATCAGGAGCAACTGTTGCCGGTGATCCGGCTCGGTGGAAGCTGGATCTGGCTCGTGGCGTTGCTCATCACCGCCGCCTGGGCGCGTCAGATGTATGGCCCGCGGAGCATGGCGATGGCCGCGCTGTTGTTCGCGCTCAGCCCGAATTTGCTCGCCCATGGCGCGCTGACCACGATGGAGTTACCTCTCGTGGCGGCCAGCGCGGCGATGTTCTTCAGCTTCTGGTCGTTTCTCGGGTCCGGGAAGGCCCGTTCGTTCTGGGCGAGCGCCGTCATCGGCGGGCTGGCGATGTCGTGCAAGTTCACGACGGTCCTGATTCCGCCGATCCTGGGCGTGGTCTGGTGGATCGATCGGATGATGCAACCGGATCGCGAGGGTTCAACTCGGTGGATCGTTCGAGGGTTACGCAATTTCTGGAAAGTCGCGCTCGGGATGTCCGGATTCGTCGGGGTGATGGTCGTGGCGAATCTGGTGGTGACCGGTTTCGCGACGCTGCCCATGAGTCCCCATCAGGGGGATCATCCGATTCTGACCGAGCATCTTTCGCCGCGACTCCAGCGGTGGGCCGGAGCGATTCTTGAACTGCCGATCCCGCAGGATTGGGTTGGTTTCGCCAACCAGATTGTCCATCAGCGCAATGGCGGGCCGAGCTACCTCCTGGGTGAGCGACGGCTGACCGGTTGGCGGTACTATTACCTGGTCGCCCTGGCCGTGAAGGTGCCGCTGGCGGTCTGGTTCCTGTTTGGCGTCCGAGCTGTTGCGTCAAGATCGCGGCTGAAGTCGAATCGCGACTGGGTCATCCCCGTGATCGTCGCCCTGTTTCTGCTGGTGGCGATGCTGGGATCGAAACGGAATTACGGCTTCCGTTATCTCCTGCCGATGGCGGTCCCGGCGATCGTCTGGACCTCGGCGCTGGCCGAAGGGGGGCGCTGGTTACGCCGGCTGTCGGCTCTGGGACTGCTGGGGCTGGCGGTGACCCTGGCGCTGAACCATCCTCGGGAACTTGTCTATTTCAATGAACTGGCCGGCGGGACGATCGGCGGTCGGAAGATCCTGGCCGACTCGAATCTCGACTGGGGGCAGGGGGCCAAGAGTCTGGCGAGGCTCCAGCGGACCCGGCCCGAATTCCGCGACCTGACCCTGTTCTACTTCGGCGACATCGACCCCGCGAGATTCGGCGTCGAAGGGGTTCGGGTCATCTTCGACGCCAACCGGACTCCGGCCGGGCTCACGCCCGAACTTCAGGCCGAGACCCGGTATCTGGCGGTCTCGGCGTCGTTGCAATGGGGTCCGTGGGGACCTCCAGGCTACTTCGCCAGCCTCGACTCGCTCACTCCGGTGGCGTACACCGAGGATACCTCGATCGCGATCTATCGAACGGACGACTGGCGGCGCTCCGTGCTCGGTCGGGTCAAAACAGGTCGCGCCCCCGAGTGAGCTTGTCTTCGAGGCTATCGGCGGTCCGGGCGATCCGGTGGACCAGCCCGGCGATATCGAGCGGATAGGCCGACTCGACCGGCATGTTCTGGATCACGACAAAATATTCTTCGCCTCGAAGGATCTTGATGGCGAAGTGCCCTTCGACCATCCGGGCGTTGAGCTGAAGCAGAATCCTCGGGTCGCGTTCGTTGGCGGTCCCGCAGATCGAGACGAACGTGACGATCGACCGACCGAGCGGGTCGACCCCGGCGTAGCCGATATAGACCGCCTGCTTGCGGTCGAGCTGGAGCGGGACGACGACCCGCCAGCCATGACCCGAGGAGGTCGCTTCGAGCCCGGTCCGCGAAACGAACTCGCGGATCATCCGGTTGGCGTCGGGGTCGGCGGGCTCCGGGGCCTCGTAAGGCCCCAGAGCATCGATCGCCGCGCCTGCGTCGGCCTGCGCGGCGCCTAATGGGAGCCCGCAGCCCGAGCAGAAACGAATCGACGGGTGGTTGCCCGCCGTGCAGCGGGCGCACGAAATCACGATGATCGACATGGCCGGTGCCGCTCCGGGGGGAAGGTAGATCGTCACGGACGGAACTTCATTTTTCGACTTTGATCGACTCGATCAGCTCATCGAAACCCTTGGCCGAGGCCGCGACCGTCTTGTCCGGTCCGGTCAGCTTGAAGAAGTAGCCGGTTTCGGGGGTGATCACGATGGCCCCCAGGAGCCGGTAATTCGGCTTGTCGTTCTTGCCCGCCTGACCCGGCATCACCGGGGCGACGTACCGGCCCGAGACTTCAACGCGCGTGACATCGACGTTGATTCCCTTCTTCTTCTCGACCTTGGCCTTCGGCGTGGTCTTGTCCGCGCTGATGAACCCTTTTTCCCAGCGGTCGACGTTCGCGTCGACGCCGCCGGCGCCGCCGGGGAAGGCGGTGACGACCAGTTCGGCCGGTTCCTCGTCCCCCTTGGTCGGGTAGATCTTGAGCTGCGCGGCACGCATCGACGTTTTTGGCTTCTCCGACTTCCAGGCTCCGGGGACCTGGAAGCTCAGGGCTCCCGACTTGATGGTCCTCGGGGTGTCGTCCGCCGCGACGGCAACGCTGACCAGCGCGGCAACCAGCCCGACGGCCGCGAATCGGTGGATCATGCTCATGGTGGATCTTGTCCTGTTGGCCGGGCCGACCGCTTGCGATCGGACCGGGGTCTGCCTACGATGCGAACCATCGAGCGCCGAAGCTTTCGGCGCTCGCACTCTCTACCGTTGTGTCACCGAGACTTACCGGAGTCAATCCCGTGTCAACTCTTCGCGTCCTCGGAGCGGCCCTTGCCCTGACGATCATCGCGACTGCTCCGGCCCTGGCTCAGAAAAAGGCCCCCAACGGGACCAAGGTTCTGATCCTTTCCGGCGGCGAGCGTGAGCACCACGGCTACCGCGAGCAGGCATTGTATCTGGCCGGAGCCCTGGAAAACACCCGCCGCTACCAGGTCACGATTTGCGAGGACGCCGCGATCCTCGAAACCCCGGCGCTCCAGAAGTACGACGTCCTGATCGTCAACGCCGACCGCCGCCAGCCCGAGCACAAATTCAGCCTCGAACAGCAAAAAGCCCTGCTCGAATACGTGAAGGCCGGCCACGGCTACGTCTCGATCCACGGAGCGGATAACGCGCCGGCCGACTGGATTCCGGAGTGGAAAGAGATGCTCGGCGGGATCTACTCGCACGTTGGCAAGCCCGACGGCAAGGCGATCATGGGCAAGTACACCGTCAAGATCGCCGATAAATCAAGCCCCGTCACCACCGGTCTCGACGACTTCGAACTGAATGACGAACTCTATTCCAACATGCAGATGATGCCCGAGGTCAAGCCGCTGGCGACGATCGACTACAAAGGGACAACCTGGCCCGTCGCCTGGACCTGGACCTACGGCAAAGGGAAGGTCTTCCACACCTCACTGGCCCACCGCCGCTACGAGCCCGGCAGTTACGACCCGTTGAGCAACCCCAGCCTGATGAAGCTGATCCTTCAGGGGATCGATTACGCATCGGGGAAGTCGGGAAGTTGATCCCGTAGGGTAGGGCTTGCCCTGCCGTCTTGACCCATCGTAGGGTAGGGCTTGCCCTGCCGTCTTGACCCATCGTAGGGTAGGGCTTGCCCTGCCGTCTTGACCCATCGTAGGGTAGGGCTTGCCCTGCCGTTTCTGCTGCCGTTCGTGGATTCGCCTCACTCGATCCGGTGGCTATCAATCCGGCTGAATTGAGGAGCACCGCCAAGACCGGAACAGGACCAATCCATCGGGTAATCCCCTTGCTGAACGTATCTCCGGAATGTCGACCATTCCCAGTCGGAAGGGCAGTTCGTCAGGTAATGCTTGACCGGGTTGAAATGGATGTAATCGACGTGCTGGATCAGGTCGTCCTCGTCGCGAATCGTGTGTTCGTAGAACCGAGCCTGCCAGACGCCTCGGCGTTCTTGACGGCGCTGGCCATCAGGAACCTTCTGTTCGCTGCCGCCGCTTGCCAGCCATTCCCGCGTGAATCGCGACTTGATGGAGGACCATCGCGTCGAGAAATCGAAGTCCCCGGCTGGCAAGGTCCAGAGAGCGTGGAGATGTTCGGGTAAGAGCACGATGGCGACCGTCGAAAACGGCCGAAGAAGGAGTTCCTGCCGAAACGCATTTCCCAACAATTTTCGAGCCGATTCATCGCGAAACAACGGTGCGCGACCCGCCGTGACGACGGTAAAGAAGAAAGTCCCTCCGGGTATCCAGAAACGGCGAAAATTGGGCATGGTGCGAGAGCCTGAGGATCGGCAGGGCAAGCCCTACCCTACATTCCAGGGGATCGGCAGGGCAAGCCCTACCCTACGTCAAAATGCCTTGCGGCTTTCCAGGAGCAGCGTCACCGGGCCGTCGTTGAGCAGTTCCACCTTCATATCCGCTCGAAAGGTCCCGGTCTCGACGGGCAATCCGAGCGATCGGACCTTCTCGGCGAATCGAAGATAAAGCCGTTCGGCCTCGCCGGGTTCGGCGGCTTCGATGAAGCTGGGACGTCGGCCCGCCCGGCAATCGCCCAGCAAGGTGAACTGACTCACAACCAGCACGGCACCGCCGACTTCGCCGACGGCAAGGTTCATCTTGCCTGCGCTGTCTTCGAACGCCCGGAGACCGACGACCTTCTCGGCCAGCTTGTCGGCGTCCTCGTCCGAATCTCCTCGGGCCACGCCGAGCAGGACGAGCCAGCCGAGACCGATCTGGCCGACAACCTGGCCATCGACCGTGACCGAAGCTTTTGTCACGCGTTGCAGGACAGATCTCATAAAAAATCCAGGGTATTTTACGTGACGATTTCGATGACGATGACCACCATCAGAACCAGCCAGCCGAGACCCACGAGACGTCCTGATCGGTCGATCCAGCCCGGTTCTGTCCGCCCGGTTCGGGTCAGCCATCCGTAAACCCAGACACTCAGTACCGACGGTCCAACGCTCAGGCTGGCAAACGCAAGTAGATCCGTCAGATGCTCAGAGGGATGACTAACAGCACGGAAACCAACCATAAGACCCCAGAGTGGAAAGTTAACCAGAGCGACTAGGCAGGCCGATGCACCTGGTTGTCTGAAGATGCGCTTTACGGATGGGCGAGGCCTCCGAATCCGGAGGAATAACGTTGCGAAAGTGAAGGCGATCGCAAGCGGTGTCCCATACCCGAGAGCATAGGATCGCCAGGGAGTCATGTTCAGACTTTCGAATGTATATCGACCTCCGGCCAGACCTGCCGCAGCGAAACCGACCAGAATCATGATGTCGGCCAGGGTGAACTTCCGGCACGGAATCCTTGGCACGGGGCTCGATTCTCCGCTCAAGGAATGATTCTCAGCCGATTCCCGCGAGCTTGCCGTCGGTCTGGCCGTTGCTCGATGGGATGTACTCGTCCAGGACCGGAGGGGTCCATTGCGGGAGATCGCAAAGCCCGCCGAAGAACAGGTGGTGCCAGAGCTGGGTCGAGACGACGTTCGTCAACGCGATGTCCATCACGAACCGCCGGGCGGTGATCCGGGGCATTGCCTGCTGCTTCATTCGCTCGGACTTGACCATCTCGGGATCGAAGTAGCCGGTCTTCCGGAGCGATTCCGGAGAGAGCAACTGATCGACCCAGCGTGGGTGGACCGGGTCGAGGAACGTCTTCGAGAATCGCGACCGGAACATCGTCTTGGGCCGGTTGGCGATCTGCTTTGGAAGCGTCCGGGCGGCGACCTGGCGCAAGATCCACTTCTCGGTCCGGCCGTGGAGTTTATAATCGGGGGCGATCTCGGAGCAGAACTTGATCACGTCATCGTCGAGGAACGGGTAACGGGTCTCGACCGACGAGTGCATCGAGATCCGGTCCCCCTTCGAGATCATCAACAGACCGGCGAGCATCACCTTGTAACCAACATACAGCGACTGGTTCATCGGAGCCCAGCGCTTCATCTTGTCGCCGGCCGTGATGCTCAGGTCGTCGTAAGGGTTGTGGTCGGCCAGCCGATCCCACATCTCGGCCGAAAAGAGGATCGGCCGGGCCTGACCGATCAATTCGTACATATCTTGCTGGGCGGTGCGGACCCCGCCAATTCCAAGGAGCGGAGCCCGGTGCGCCGAGCCGCCGCCGACGGCCGCGAGCAAGAACTTGCGCGTGAGCAACGGCAGGCCATTGCCAATGTACTTGCCGATCCGTTCGCGGAGCGCCTGGGTCTTGAACCAGACATAACCGGCCAGCGCCTCGTCGGCCCCTTCGCCGGTAAGGGCGACCTTGTACCCTTGCGAATGGACGGTCTGGGCCAGTTTCATGAGCGCGGCGCACGAGGTATCCATCACCGGCCCCTCGGCGGCGAGGACCAGCTCGGGATACATCGCGGCGATCTCGGGACTCGATAGCGTGACCGTCGTCAACGGCGAGCCGAGGAGCTTGGCCGACTCGGTTGAGTGGACCCGCTCGTCCGGTCCGGCGTTGTCGAAGCCGATCGTGAACGACTTCACCGGCTTCCCTTTTTCGCGGGAGGCCAGGCCCAGGACCACCGTCGAGTCAAGTCCACCGCTGATATAGCTGACGACCTCGACATCACCCCGGAGGCGACGTTCGACCGACTGCCGCATCAGGTGCTCGAACTCGTCGACCAGCGGCGTCGGGTCGTCGAGCCGGCGCTCGTCTCCGGCGTCGGGGAAGTCGAGATCCCAGTACTGATGGACCGAGAGCTTGCCATCCTTCACCTTGAGGTAATGGCCGGGCGCGAGCGATTTGACCCCCTCGAAGAACGTCCGGGTCGTTCCGGCGCAGAAGAACGAGAACAGGTGGTCGATCCCCGCGACGTCGGGTTTGATCGGGATCATCCCCGACGACAGAATCGCCTTGATCTCCGAGCCCCAGAGCAGCCAGCCGTCACGCTCGGCGTAATAGAGGGGGCAGATCCCCACGCGGTCGCGACCGAGGATCAGGGTGTTGTTCTTGCGGTCCCAGAGCGAGACGGCGAACTGGCCTCGGGCCTTGGCGAACATCCCTTCGCCGAGATCCTCGTAGAGATGGACCCAGGCTTCAGTGTCGCAGTGGGTCGTCAGGGTATGGCCCTTGGCGAGCAACTCCTGGCGGAGTTCGGGATACTCGAACAGTTCGCCGTTGAAGGCGACCCAGATCGAGCCGTCCTCGTTGCAGATCGGTTGCCGACCACCGGCGAGGTCGACGATCGAGAGTCGACGAGCACCGAGGATCACTCCGGGCTCGGCGTGATACTGCTCGTCGTCGGGGCCTCGGTGGGCGATCGCGTGGGTCATCGCCAGAAGTCGAGGGACCGAAAACTCACGACTTCCATCCCGATCCAACGCCCCGGCGATTCCACACATGGTACCAACACTCTCCAGGAATTCGGAGCAATCGAGGGCGGCCGGACCGTGCTGGTCTCAGTTCTCGACCAGCGCCGCCACCAGTTTGGGACGTACCATCATGCCACGTCGACGGCTGGCTCGCCAGTAGACGACCGAGCCGAGGATGCCGATCAGGATCGTGCCGGCTCGGAAAATAACGCCTCGGGGGCCAAGCTTGACGTAGAACGCCATGTTCTGGGTCCTTGCGAAGGGTGGATGGTGAGGGGAGCGATCAGGACTTGATCGGCCTGTCCGGCCAGGATCGGTGCATCGTGCATGCCATCGCAGATACTGCTGAGCCCGGCGAACCGGTCGGTAATCCGGGTATGAAGGATCGGGATGACGGTCTCGGTATGGCCGCACTGGTTGGCGAAGACGACCGGGATGCCAAGGTCGGTGGCGACCTTGCCGGGGATCGCTCCGGAGAGCGGTCCGACGTGGCCGAACAGCCAGTGCTTCCGGCCGGTGTCGCGATCGGCGAAGTCGGGCCAGGCCGAGCAGACGACCGCCAGGTCGATCCGCCCTCGGTAGCCGTCCCAGACTTTCTTGTAGATCATATCCGCGCAGACGGCGAAACCGATCCGCCCCCACGGAGTCGATACGATCAGCGGCTCGCGGCCGGGTTTGAAGCGGAACCGTTCCCAGAAGACGAGGTTACGCTTCCGGTAGATATGGAGCTGGCCGTCGGGCGTGGCGAATGCGATCGAGTCGTAAAGGTGGTGGGCGTCGCGTTCGACGAACCCGCCGGCGATCGCCATTCCCCATTCCCTGGCCCGCATCGCCAGGTGACGCAGGGTCGGGCCGTCGGGTCCCTCGGCGGTCGGGCCGTAGTCGGGCAGGAGTCCGTAGCCGGTGTTGAACATCTCGGGGAGAACCGCCAGGGTCACGCCGTCGCGATGGGCCTGGTGAAGCAAGGCGTCGGCCTTGGCCAGGTTGGCGGCGACCTGAAGGGGTTCGGAAGACATCTGGATGGCCGCGGCCAGAATCTTCATGGCGCCTCTTCCTCCTGGATGACGAAACGACCACGGTGGCGTGGTCTCTTCGCGGGCCAATCCTGGCCCAGAATCACGCGCTTTTGTAAATCAAATCGGCGAAATCACGTCACTTTCTCGACCAAAATCGAGCGGCCCGCGCTCGATTTCAAGTCCAGTTGGGCTCAAACCGGCCGGGCCGACGTAATTTACTGCTTCCGAGGAATTGCTCCCAGGCCAGTTCAGCCCCGTTTGCTCAGAATCCAAATAACCCGCGAACCCCGGTCGAGCGTGGCACGGGTGGTCCCTGTCCCTGGGCTCGGGTCGCCTCGGCCCGGTTCAGGAGTTCGCCGCTGTCGGCCGGCATCGCCGGACTGAGCTGATAGTTGAACTCGACCTCGTCGCGGAAGGTGTACGGATTGAGGTTCTCGGTGAAGAATTCGGTCAGGACGTTATCGTACCAGGGGGCCGGAAACTTCTCGACGACCTCCTTGGTTTCGTATCCTTCCTTGATGATCCGGAAGGTGCGGGTGCCGTAATAGGTAAAGCTCTTGGAGACCGGAGTCGTGCCGATCGGCTCGCCATTTGCAATGACGAGCGCGCCCGGCGGGTCGGTTCGGATGGTGTAACGTCGCTCGACGCAACCCGATAAACCCCCGAGGAACAGGCCGGCGACGACCACGACAACCCATCGACCGCGCTGGTTTCGCATCCCTTGCTCCCCTCGGCTTCGTCCTCGACGCCGAACCTGCCTGATTGATGACGGTCGGCGAAACTGCTCGGAAATTCGGTGAGGTGATCCCGGTGGGAAGTCGCGAACGACCGCCGGGATCGAGACCCGGACGACCGTGGGGGGATGATAGCGACGACCCCGAAAACCGACAAGGTCACCCCGAACTCGTTTGATCGAAGTCCCCCAAATTATGGATGGATGGTAAGCCATGCCGCCGACAACTCCCCCGCTCAAACCGGAAGTCTTGACCGATGCCGACCTGAAGTCGGAAGCGGTCGCGCGTAACCTCGAACGGCTGGCCTGGTTGATGGATCGCGCGATCCCGATTCCGGGCACCAGGTTCAGCGTCGGCCTCGACGCCGTTCTCGGTCTCTTACCGGGCGGCGGCGACTTTCTCTGTGGACTGGTTCAGACCGGTCTGGTCCTGACGGCTCTCAACCATTACCGCGTGCCCAAGGTCGTGGCCGCCCGGATGGCCGCGA
>JAJYCH010000102.1 GCA_021778575.1 Planctomycetota bacterium | reverse complement strand
CGTTTTTCCGTAGACTACTGCTGGTCATGTCCATGTTGCCGAATCAGGCAACGATGGCCAATCCTGGATTACATTTTCTGGCTGACTGCTGACCGCTGACCGCTGACCGCTGACCGCTGACCGCTGACCGCTGACCGCTGACTGCTGACTGCTGACTGCTGACTGCTGACCGCTGAAAGCTGAAAGCTGAACGCTGACCGCTCAAAGCTCAAAGCTCAAAGCTCCCCACATTATCAATGAATACGAATTTCGAACGGCAGCATCACCGCGACCGGTTCCTTGCGGAAGATCCGGCCGAAGACGTCGAGCCGGGCCAGGATCGGCCGGGTCAGATCGGCGAAGGGAAGGGTCATCCGGATCTTCGGTGCGAAGACGTCGCGATCTTCAAGCGGACCGACCAGGGCTTCGAGGAAACCTTGGGCCTTGGGCAGAATCAGCAATTCCGGCGTTTCCTCATCGCGAATGCTCGCCGATCGCTTGGCGAAGGCGAGCGCGTCGTCGAGCGTCCCGATCTCATCCACCAGACCAAGCTTCTGCGCCTGACGTCCGGTGTAGACCCGGCCGCCGGCCAGCTTGTCGAGCTGGTCGAACGTCATCTTCCGGCCCTCGGCGGCCTTGCTGACGAACTGATGATAGGTGTCGTCCATCAGCTTCTTCATCGCCGCTCGCTCGGTCTCGGAAAACGGTTGATTGATCGAGTTCAGCGTGCCGTTCTTGCCGACGGTGATCGTGTCGGTCGTCACGCCGAGCTTGTCCATCAAGCCCGAGACGACGAACTTGCCGCCGGTCACGCCGATCGAGCCGGTCAAGGTTCCCGGTTCGGCGTAGATCTTGTCGGCACCCATGCTGATGTAGTAGCCGCCCGAGGCGGCGACGTCGGACATGCTGGCGATGATCGGCTTGTCGATCCGGACTACTTCGCGCCAGATCAGGTCGCTGGCCAGGGCGCTCCCGCCAGGGGAATCGACCCGGAGGACGATTGCCTTGACGGTCTTGTCCTTCTCGGCCTGGCGAAGGTGCTGGACGACGGTCTCGGAACCCATCGTCGACTCGCCGAGCAGCGACGATGTCGACTTACCAGTCATGATCGAGCCCGAGCAGTAAATCAGGGCGATTTTCGCGTTCTTGGACTCGGCCTTCTTCGGCCCTTCACCCGAGAGCATCTGGATCATCTTCATCATCCCGGCGATCCCGCTCAGGTCAACGGTCTCGGCCTTCTTGCCGTACTTCGGGTCGAGCTTGATCGCGGCGATCCCGATCGATTTGGCGACCTCGCCTTCGATCGTGTCGGCGTAGCCGATCCGGTTGATCAGGCCGAGCGACTTCGCCGCCGCCGGGCTGTACGGGCCGCCGTCGATGATCGCTTTCGCGTCGGCGATCGAGATCCCTTGCCGCTTCGCAATGGCCTCGGCCATCATCGCGTAACTGTCGCCGAGGAGAGCGCCGATCTCTTCGCGAAAGGCTGGGCTCATCGTCGTCCGCGTGTAAGGCTCGCCGAACGACTTGAACTCGCCGACCTGCATCCAGTCGGCCTTGATTCCGAGCTTGTCGAACAGCCCCTTGTAGAACGTCACCTCGGCCGCCAGGCCCTTGATCATCACCCAGCCGCTCTCGGGCATGACGATCTCATCGGCCGCCGAGGCCACCAGGTAATCGGCGTTCTCGGCGCTCTCCATGAACGCATACGCTTTCTTGCCCGACTCGCGGAACCTGGTGATCGCCTGTCGAAGTTCGTATCCCTTGGCCATTCCGAGCGAAAGGTCATGAATCCGGACGACCAGCCCCTTCACATTCGGGTCCGCCTGAGCCTTGGCGATCCGGTCGACGACCCCTTTGATGGTGTCGCGGATCGACGCTCCATCCATGCCGACCGGAGCCGGTTCCTCGGTCAAACCCCCTTTGAGGGTGATGTCGAGAACGATCGGAGTCGAGACCGGCTTGTCGTCGGCGACAACCATTCCCGCCACGGCGAGACCGAGAACGAATGAGCGAATCATCATGATGCGTGACACTCCTTTGAAGAAAAGTAGGGTCCGCTGTGCGGACCGTGCTCCGATGGTCGACTTCCGATGTTCAATTGAAGCGTCGCATGTTGTAATCTGGATGAGTTCGATCGCGGGCCACGGTTTGCACAGCGGATGCTACAAAATAGGGAAAGGGGATCTCGCTCAAACCCGGAACAGCTTCGGCCGGGCGATCCAGTCGACCTGATACAGCCCTCGAGGGTCCCCCGTCAAGGCGGCGATCCCTCCTTTTCGAAGATCGCAAAAGCCGAGGTGCTCGTCGCCGGTGGTCAGCAGGGCGAGCAGGTTGGACAGGCTCGGGTTGTGGCCGACGATCATCAGCCGGCTTTCCTGGCGGGTCGCGATCCAGGCGCGGATTGACGCGGCGTCGCGATCGGCTCGAAGCTCGTCGAAGACCTCGACCAGGTCGGGCTTGCCCAGGACATCGGCGACGATCTGCGCTGTCTTCAGAGCGCGGGGCAGGGGGCTGGTCGCGATCCGGACGACCTTGAGCTTGATCCGCTTCAAGCCCCGGGCGATCGCCTTGATCCGTTGCTCCCCTTCGGCCGTGAGCGGGCGAGCGTCGTCGTCGATGTCGGGCGTTCCATGAGGAACCGCGAGGCCGTGACGGAGGAGATAAAGTTGGTTCATGGAGAGGCATTCATCGAGAGAGGTGCGTTAAATATCCTCGGTTCGTCGCTCAACCCGTCGCCCCCAACTTCGGCAAGGCCAACTCCGGCGACCGTTTCCAGCTCGCGGCCTCCTCGCCATCGAGCCGGAGCGTCAGGCACTTGGCGCTCCCTCCGGCCTTGATGAACTCGGTGAGCCGGAGCGGCCGGGACCGGTAGCCGAGGTCGTTCAAAGCCTTCGCCAGCTTGGGGGCTCCATCGTTCAGGACGACCGTCTGACCGACGACCACGGCGTTGCAACTGAACGAGACCGCCTCTTCGGCCGAAACCTCGATCAAGGTGCCGATCTGCCCGGTCAGGACTGATCTACCGTAGTCGTCGAACGCCCCAGGGTAGTAAATCGCGGCGGTTTCGGATAGGGGGCAGAAGCAGGTGTCGAGGTGATAGAACCGCGGATCAACCAGTTCCAGAGGCAAGACCGGCACGCCCAGACGCTCGCCGATCCAGTGATGGCTCCTCGCGTCCGACCGGAACCGATACCCCGCGAACAGCGTCGGCCCGCAGAACAAGGCATCGCCCGCCCCCTCGAAATTATGGCCGGGCGGTAGGCTTTCGACAACGAACCCACGAGCGCATGCCCACCGTTCGAAGTGCGCCGACTCTCCTTGCCGGACCCCGTGGCGGAACCTTGAACTGAGGAAATGATCGCCGAAGACCAGCCCCGCGTTCGCCGTGAACACCAGGTCCGGCAAACCCGGCTCCGGCTCCATCAGCTCGACGGCAACGCCCAGATCGACCAGCGTGTCATGCAACGCTTGCCACTGGCGACGAGACTCGACCGGGTCGGTGCCGACCTCGGTGCTCATCCACGGGTTGATCTCGTACTCGATCCCGTAATAGTCGGGAGGACACATCAAGATCCGAGGCGTCGTGGTCATGGCCGGTGCGACTCCTCTCTGACGTGAACCACATAAGTAGAGCAGGATTTATCCTGCCGTCCTGGCGCATTCGGCAGGATAAATCCTGCCCTACAAAGAGGGATTGCAAAGCAACCCCGCCAGGCTCCGGAGGAACGGCTCGACGTCGGTCACGAGGCCGACGGTCTGGAACGTCCCCCGGTCGCTGAGCTTGGTCACGGTCGCCGGGTTGATGTCGACGCAGACGACTTTCACCCACGCCGGGAGCAGATTCCCGGTCGCGATCGAATGGAGGGCGGTTGCAATCATGAGCGCAAAACCAACATCCTTCACCGACTTCCGCATCAAGGCCTGTGCCTGGATCGCGTCGGAGATCACCTCGGGCAACGGGCCGTCGTCTCGGACCGAACCGGCGAGAACGACGTCGACCCCATTCTTGATGCACTCGTACATGATCCCGGATCGGATCAGGCCCGCGTCGACGGCGGCCTTGATTCCGCCTTTGCGTCGGATCGTGTTGATGGTTCGGAGGTGGTGCTCGTGACCATGCTCGATCGCCTCGCCTTCCTCAAGCGAGACGCCGAGGCTGGTGCCGTAGATCGCCTGCTCGATGTCGTGAGTCGCCAGCGCGTTGCCGGCGAAGAGGGTCTGGACCCACCCTTCGCGGATGAGCTGGGCGACGTGAGGGGCCGACCCGGTATGGACGATCGCCGGCCCGCCGACGAGCAGGATCTTCTTGCCGGCGGCTCGCGTGGCCCGCATCGATTCGGCCACCCCGATCAGCTTGGCCGCCTTCGGCTTCTCGCTCGAAACGCCCGAATTCATGAAGCTGAAGAACGACGCCTCGCGCGATCGCTCGGTCGGCACGACGCGAATTCCGGCGTGACCGACGACGATCGGCATCCCGACCGTGACGTCGATCATCGGCACGCACCGCGGGGAATTCGTCGCCGGATCGACCACGATTCCACAGTCCATCTCCTGATCGGCCACGTCGATCCACCGCCCGTTGATCCGCACCTGGGTCCGCTGGTTGGTCGTGCTGTAGAAGCCGTCGGGGAAGGCCCCGGCGATGTCGGCGGGCTCGACCTTCGCGTCCTCGGGGTTGACCGGAGTCGCGCCATGTTCGACCAGATCGCCAAGGATCTGGTCGAGGCTGGCCGCGTCATCGGCACGGATCGCGATCCGGGCGTGGCTGGGATCGACGCGTCTCGCGCCGATCGTGCATTCGAGGATCTCGAAGGTTCCGCCCATCTGCAAGATCCGGTCGAGGACCTTGGGCAGGAGCAACGAGTCGACGATATGCCCCCGGACTTCCACTTCCTCGATCACACCCGGGTCAGGACCCGTCGAGTGAGCTTCCCGCCGGTCGTCGAGGGGCATGACGGGCATCCTTCCGGGACTTGTGCGCCTTCGAAGGGTCTCCTGACGGTAATTCTAACTCGGAGAGTTGAATTAAGAATAGGGAGACTGCTCGATTCAGATCTCCTTGCTCGCGCCGACCCCGCTTTGGCCGAAGGTAACGGAGTCCTTCATCGTTTTCTCGGGAGGGCTTGTGATTGTGGAGACAGTCAGTTGAGCAACGACATCAAATTCTTGAAGGACCAGGTCAAACGGACCAAGATTGGCAATTTCCATGGTCACGTTTCCGGTCCAACTCGAATGGATCGTCGGTGCTGTCAAATGGATCACCAGACCCGTTCTCGCTCTGGTGCTCTTGCCATCAATAAAGCAAATCAGACCTGCGTTTTGCTCAGGCGTGCCGACTCGCTCCTGGGTTTGCCAGAGCAGTAAACCGCCCTGAGCAATAATGACCTGGTTACCATCGCGATAAACTTTCTCCGTCGTTGCCGTCGGAACCTTCACGAGGTACTTTCTCGAAAAAGGTTCATACTTGATCTCACTCGTCCTGAGGCGTTTCGGGGGACGACCAGCAACCGTGTTGTCCTGAGCAAATTGCTGGATATCCCAGACCATCGCTTTCTCGATACTGTCCAGATGGAGGTCGATCGATGTCGAGTCGATTTTGGTTGGTTTGGGTTCGACGATTAAACGCCCGTTCTCGATCGCGTGCTTCAAGTCGCGGTCAGACAGGTACATCGAATCGAACCTCCGTGGGGCGTCGCACGATCTTTGCCGCATCAACCCAGATGACCTTGGCGTCCGGAACTTCCACGAGTGCCCGAGAGTCTTCGATTTTCAAGACTTGAGCAGCCACGAAACCTTCGATTTCTTGCTCATTCTCGGGCTCGGTAGCAGTCAAAGGATTGGATTCCGCCGTCCAGAAGTAATGGACATCCCCCGATCCGACGTGATCGGCCTCTCCGATCTGGGAAACGGTAAAAGCCCGTTCATCGGGAAATCCACTTCGACTGATCCGGCAGGGCAGGGCGGCCAGAGCTGGAATGGAGTTTTTCATGACGATCCCTCACTGGCTACTGTTCTTGTGTCCAGATTTCGGTGTTGTAACCGAAGACGACTGAGTTTTCCAGAGAGCGTTCCGAGAAACGATAGCCGCTTGTTCTCGGAACGCTTCGAGCCCACGATCTTACTATTCAATTCAGGGGCCGAATGACACTTTCGATCACGGATCGACGTGCAAAGTCGCGGTCACTTCGATCGGCGGCTCGCCGGGGAGGTCGGAGGTGATCTTGAAGGTTCGCGACAGGTCTCCCTTCATCGTCCCTTCAGCGGGGTTGTAGGTCAGCGTCAGGATGTGGAGAACTTTCTTTGCTGCGTCGGTTTCCTGGAGGTAAAACCCTTCGCCGGTTCCTTCGACCCGGGCGATCGCGAACGGTTTCGACGCCCGGACGCCGAACTTGCCCTGGACGTTCGAGCCCGAGGCCACGTTTCCGAGCGCCAGGCTGGCCGGCGTGGCGGACAACTCGCCCCGAATCAATGCGCCAATGGGCACGGGAATGCTCGGCGTTTCGGGGTCATTGGTGACCAGGCGAATCTCGTCGCGGATCGGTCCGGCCGGGGCGTCGGGCTTGAGTGCGACGGTCAACTGGTAGCTCACGCTGCCGTTGACCCGCTGGGTTTCCTGGAGCGAGGCGGTGATCGCCTTGCAGGCAGAGGTCAGCTTGACCACCTTCCACTCCGGCTTGCCGATCCGGTCGATCGCCACGATCTGGGAAGGCGTTTGCCCGCGGTTGACGAGCCCGAATTCGACCACGCCGGGGTTGAGCACCACGTCGCTCAAGATCATCGACGAAACGCCGAGGCCGATCTCCGACTCCTGATTTCCGGCCATCACCGAGACGAACAGGGTCGTCGACTTCCGGCCCACGAAGTTCCGCGTATCCATCTGAGCTTCCACGATCGCCGTCTGCCCTGGCTGGACGACCGAGGCGCTCGCCGTGCCGCTGGTGCAGCCGCACGAAACCCGGAGGTTGAGGATCGAGATCGGTACGCTCAAACGGTTCGTCAAGACGAACGGATGCCGGACGACTCCGCCCCGAGGGACTGGACCGAAATCGAACGAACGCTCGCTGAACAGCGTGTTTTGCCAGTTATCGGCCCGGGCCGAGCCGACCGCCGACAGCACAACCGTCATCACCAAGATCGAGAGCCGACGCATCCTCAAGCCTCCGTGCGATAAGTCGGGAATTCCATCCCGTTCGTCCTTTGCGTGGACTGCCATCTTTACCTATCGTCCGGTTTCGACCTGGCATTGAATTTACCAGACTTTGCAAAATCGCCAGGGTGCATAGATTACCTGGTGTTAACCCGGATCAATCTTCAATCTTCACACATCTTCCAAAGATCCCGCCGGCCGAGATCCAGCCGTTGATCCGTCCGCGATTGTTGCCGATCTGAAACCGAGGCCCCTGGATCGCCTTGACCAGGTGCAAGTATTCGCGGCCATTGACCTTGCAAAGCACGATATCCCCGACTTCGAGTGTCGAAGGGTCGACCGGCTCGACCGTGCAAAGCTGGCCCGACTCGACCTTGCCGCGCATCGAGTTCCCCCGAGGGCGGAACGAGACGGTCTCGCCCGCTTTCAGCTTCTCGATCGAGGAACTGGCCCAGCCCATCAGCAAATTCCTGGAGAGACCTCGACTCGACCTCGAACCTGGTCCATCATTACTCACAGGGCGGTCTCAGTTCCTTGGCGACAGGAACAGCCACTGGGCCCAGGGGCGTCCTTCGTCCATCGCCTCGGCGGCGAGGTCGGGGGCAAGGTGAATTCCGGTCGGGAGGTCGCTCTCGGATCGATCGGTGCTGGCAATCCGCTTGACTTCGTGGGTTGGCGCGAATCGCTCGGAGAGGCGATCGGTGATCCCTTCGAGCCGGACGCCGTCGTTTTCGAGGCCGTCGTGAGTCTCGACCAGGAGATACGACCGTCGGAGCGGTTCGATCCGGTCGGGGCGGAGGAGCAGGTCCTCGGCTCCTTCGCAATCGCAGACGACAGCAGGCTTTTCGGCCCCTTCCATCGCCCGGGCGAGCGAGTCGGGGTCGCAAAGTCCCTGAAGCTCGATCCGTTCCGAGACTTCGTTGAGCTTTGCAAGCCGCTGAAGATAATAGCGAGCCGACGCATTCATCTCGAAGCCGATGATCCGCGCTTCAGGATTCCGAAGCGCGAGCCCGACGGCATAGTAACCCTCGGCGGCCCCGATATCGATGATCCGGTCGCAGCCGGCCTCACAAATCGCCTCGATCGCCGGATTCAACTCTTGCTCATAGGTGCCGACGATCTTGGGAAGGATCTCGGAGCAGAAGGCCGAGGTAATGTAACTCATTCCCTGGAAAGGTCCTTGCCCTACTTCTTTACCCCTGGCTCCCAATTGACCAAGGATTATTTGCTGAGATTGGCGGTGGCGGCGAACCTGACCATAACGCAAATAACGGAAAGAGTTTTGAATTCTAACTGGCCAGGGTGCCGGTAAGCGTTCAATGCCCGCCCGGAAGAATGTCTTCATCATGGTCATACCGCTTCATGGGAAGAAATGATCAGTCTCATTTTCGATGAGATGAAGGGACGCCCCGATCATCGGGTCGAGTTTCGAGTCGAGGAGACGACACTGAACTCTTGGTTTTGTCGGGTAGTTCCGAGCCGTCGCGGGGCCCACCGATCGTCATTGCCAGGCCTGTCCGATCCGATCGGGAGGGCTCCTGGTCGATTCCCGGGTGGTGAATGGATTCGGACGAAATCCGGACTCATCGTCCTTCCCGCGGAGATCATAAGCGAGTGAAGTTCTGCTTGATCAGACTCGATTGCGCCGGCACTCGATTGTCTCACGGCGATTTTGGAATCGGTGGGGCTCGGCGAGGCTCGGCGTCAGCTTGCGTTTTACGAAGAACATCGGCTTTGATCGGAACTTCCGGGAAATCAAGTCGATCAACGCTGTTCAGCCCGCAACCTTGGCAATGGCAACCACTTGAGATCGTCAGGCAAGGTTCCCGCCGGCGATCCTGATTCCTGGCGATGTTGTTATTTTTTGATGCGAATGATGACTTTTTCAGTCACCACTTGATGGATTCTTGTTCACCGAATAAAAGGGGAAAAGCACGGATCAAACCAGAACCGAACGGAATGTACGATCATGACGACTCTTCGACGCGCGCTCCTGGCTTTCCTTGGCTTCCTGTCCGGATCGACGACTCTGGTTGCGGGGCCGACCTACACCGCCAACTTCGCTCCACCGCTGGGCCCGAGCTTTCAATACGGGTCGAATGCCGATTATTTTGGTCCAAACGATGTGGGGGGAGCAATCAATAGCAGTGGTGGCGGGATTTTGGGGAACGATACCCCGCTCCACTCAGGCCAGTATTTCGGTGGGAGTAATCTGATATTTTCTGTGTCCGGCCAGTCCGGTCAGATCCTGCTCGCAGAGGGTTTTAGCGGAACAATCATTGAGAGCAACATCAACGCAACCGGTGGAACGGCCGAGTTCGGGGGACAATTCAGTTCAGCCGCTGCCGCATTCTTTGGCGTCTCCTCGACGACCGACGAGATAGGCACGATGACACTCAAGTTGGAACCCGCGATCACGGGCGGTCCGTACGCTTACCTCGCCTCAGCGCAGGTCGTCATCACTCCGGGCTTCGCGACTCCGGAGCCGTCGAGCCTCGTCCTGCTCAGCCTGGGATGTCTTGGCGGAGTCGCGGTAATCGGTCGGACCTGGTGGCGGACCCGTTGACCGAACCAACCCAGCCGGGTCGAATCGACCGATCACGCGGCTTCATCCCGTCCAAAAATCCGCCGGGGGTTTTCGAGCAACACGTGCCGGGCCACGTCGAGTGCCCGGTCGAGCTTCCACCCCTGGCCTTTCACCGCGTCTTCCGCCAGAACCTCGGCCAGAATCCGGCGGTACATGTTGAACTTGGGGAGGACGAATTCGAGGATGTAAGCGGCG